>JANOAM010000185.1:0-8947 GCA_031411215.1 Betaproteobacteria bacterium | reverse complement strand
CGCCCGCACCAGCACGCGGGGTGTGGCGCAGCCCGTGCCGACGAAGACGTGCTCACCGTGGCGCACCAGGGCGGCGGCCTGCTCGGCACTCAGGCGCTTGGCCGCGTGCCTGTCCATCCAGGGCGGCTCGGTGACGGCTGGCAAGTCCCGAGCCGAGTCCACTTCGCCCAGCGTCGCGGGCGGGGACTCAGGCGCGGGGGCCTGAGGCGATTGAGGGGGCTCAGGGGGTGGAGCGGGCGACGCAACACCCGGCTGCGCCGGCCCCGCGGCCAGCGACCGCAGGCCCGCGGCGGCCTGGCCCAGCCACTTCGATACGCCTGTGCTCATCGCGCCTCCCGGTGCGCATGGCGTTCTATCGGGGTCGGCATGGAATCCACTTCGAGGACCGCATAAGGGGCTGCAGCAGGGTTGTTTGAACCTGTTCGGACCCCGTCATTGTGAGTGCGTATTCAGGCGGTGGCATCGCGCCGCCGGTACGCATCCAAAACGTTCCTGTAGGTTGCGTGATCCGCTATCAGGCGCTCACGGTCTGCGGGCTCGGCGAGCTTGCAAACCTCCACCATCACGTCCGCATGCAATTGCTCGAGCAGGACATCGCCTCGAGCGTCGCCCAGCGTTGAAAGGATCTCGTAGCACGTGACGCGCAGGGCCAAGGTTTCCGGGGCACGGATCTTGGCCAGCTCGTTGTTCAGGGTCGCCAGCAGGTCGTTCACCGCCAACAGCGCCACCTGGGTTCGGCCCATATCCAGCTCGCAAGACGCCGCATTGGCCGCCGTCTCGCAGGCGAGCATCAGGTCGTTGATCGACAGGAACACGGCCTGCGCCTCCTGGTACAGCAGCAGGGCAGCTGCAAGGTCACCTTGTTTGCGGCGCAAAGCCGCCAGTCGCCGCAACGTGCTTGCCTCCATCGTTCTGTCACCAACAGCACGTGTCAACGGCAAGTTGCGCTCGCACCAGTAGAGTTCTGCGGCGCTGTCGTTGCGCAATCCGGCCGCCCTTGTCAGGCGCCACTGCGCCTTGACCACATAGGGGAGATTGCCGGTCGTCTCCGCCAGCGCAAGCATGCGCTCGCCCCAGCGGGCCACGTCGTCGAACCGCCTGCGCAGGGCATCCAACACCGCGAGGTTGTCGAGCGCCCCCAGTTGCATCTGGGGCGAACCCAGCGACTGCCCGCGCGCCAGCACGTCCAACAAGGTCTCGCCCGCCTCGTCGTAACGCGACTGGCGTATCAAGACCATGCCCGACAAGGTCAGAAGTCGGGCCTCGGTCCGCGCCCGGTCCGACTCGGCCTCGATCCGGCCAGCCCAGTGCAGACCAGGCTCCAAGTGCTCGCGCGCTGCGTCGTTCTCGTGCCTGGCAAAGTGCAACCACGCCAGCAAGCCGTGCGACAGTGCAGCGGTCTCGGCAGCGCCGCAGCGCTTGGCCTGTTCGCAGGCCTGGCGGGAGTAGCTCTCGGACAGCACACGATCGCCACGCCGATCCGCCAGCATGGCCTGCGAGTGCCACAGCTGCGCCTGACGGGTGTCGTCGGGATGGCGCTCCAGCAGGGCGGCCATCTCGGCGTGCACTGCATCCTGCGCGGAGCGATTGCCCATCGTGTCCGCCGTGGCTTGCAGCGAGCGCAGCAGGTTTAAACGACGTGCAGGGTCGGACTCGCCCAGCAAGTCCAGCGCGCGACGCATCCACAACACGGCTGCAGTGTTGGCAAAGCGAACCTCGGCCTCCTTGCCTGCCTGCTCGAAGCAGTCGACGGCCAGCGCCGTCTCGCCGGCACGCTCGGCGTGCTCGCCGGTCATGGCCAGAAACTCCGCGCCGCGGCCCTGGGTGCGCTCCTGCAACCAGCGCGCCGCCGCGCCATGCCCGAGCTTGCGTTCGGCCTTGAGCAAGGTCTCGTAGGTCACCTGGTGCAGCAGGTGGTGGTCGAACTGGCGCTCGGGCGTGCCTTCGATGTCGCTGCGGTCGTGGTCGCGCACCATGGCCGCGCGCTGCAGCGCCGGCAGCGCTTGCGGCGCCTGCGCATCCAGCGCCTTCAGCGCGTCGTCCCAGAAGACATGGCCGACGATGCTGGCCTGGCGCGCGGCCTGCCGCTCGGCGGCCGGCAAGGCGTCGAGCCGGGCCTGCAGCAGACCGATCAGCGTGCTGGGCAGGCGCACGGTATCCAGCCGGTCCAGTTGCACCGTCCAGTGCGGCTCACCGACGCTGATGACGCCGTCGTCCACCAGCCGGCGCAGCAGCTCTTCCATGTAGTACGGGTTGCCCTCGCCACGGCCGACGATGAGCTCGGTCAGTTTCTGCGGCACCTCGTCCATGCGCTGCAGCAGCGCCTGTGCGAGTTCGTCGCTCTGCGCAGCGGCCAGCGGGCTGAGCTGCACGGTCGTTTCGGCTGCGCCCCAGTTGGGGCGGCGCTGCAGCAGTGCGGGCCGGCCGCTCATCAGCAGCGCCAGCGGCAACTCGGCCGCGTGCGACATCAGGTGCTGCAGCAGGTCCAGCGAGCCGTCGTCGGCCCAGTGCAGGTCTTCGACCAGCAGCACGGGCAACACGCCGTCTCTCGCCAGCGCCTGCAGGTAAGCGCGCAGCGCGTTGAAGGCCTGGTCGCGCAAGCTGCGCGGGTCCAGTCCGCGCAGGTGCGGGCTGTCGCCGAAGTCCAGGCCCGAGAGGTGGCCGATGAGCTGGGCCTGTTGCTCGCCGCGTTCGTCGAAGCACGGGCTCAGGCCTTCGACGACCTTGCGGCGTGCCACGTCGGCGCTGTCGGTGTCGGCGACGCTGAACTGCGTGGCCAGCAAGGTCCGAAGCAGGCCCCACGAACGCAGCAGACCATCGGGCTGCGAGCGCAGCATGATGACGCGGCACGCGCCCGGGCCGGGCGCGAGTTCAGCCCTGAGAGCGGCCGTCAGTTCGCGCAGCAGGCGGCTCTTGCCCAGGCCGGCTTCGCCCACCAGCGTCAGCGCGTGCAGATGCCGGGTCTGGCGAGCTTGCGCCACGGCCTGCAGCAGGCGCTGCAGATCGGCGTCGCGGCCCACCATCGGCGTGGCCAGGCCTTGCAGCCCGCGCTCGACGCTGGCCCTGGTGCGGTCGAGTGCGGCGCGCACGAGGTAGGTCTGCATGGGCACTTCGACGCCCTTGACCATCAACGGCGGCTGCGGCTCCATGTCGAACAGCCCCCGCACCTGGCTCCAGGTGTCGTGGCTGATGCGCAGCGTGCCGGGTGCCGTGCTCTGCTCCATGCGCGCGGCGATGTTCACGGCCACGCCCATGGCGGTGTTGTCCGCCTCCAGTCCTGCGCCCATGGCCACGCTGCCGGTGTGCAGACCCACGCGGAAATCGAGGTTGGCGATGCCGAACTGCCGTTTGGCCTGCTCGGCCTGCCGACGCCCGGCTTCGAGGATGGCCAGTCCGACGCGCACCGCGCGCTCGGCGTCGTCTTCGTGCGCCGCATCCATGCCGAAGGCCGCCTTGATGCCGTCGCCGGTGTACCGCAGAACGCGGCCCCGATGGGCCAGCACGATGTCGGCCATGCTCTGCATCGCGGCACCGACCACGGCCAGTGTGTCCTCGGCGTCGAGTCCCTGCGCCATCGCGGTGGAGCCGACCATGTCGGCGAAGAGCACGGTCACCTGGCGCTGTTTCAGAAAGACGGCCCGCTGCAGGCTCTCCAGCCGGGCCCTCAGGGGTGCCACGGCGGTGTCGACCACCGCATCGCCGAGCAGCGCGCGTTGCGCCTCCAGCGCGGCGATGGTGGCCAGCAGGGATTCGTTGTCGTCTTGCATGCCGGGCTTCCACGCTGCACGGCCATCCGCGTACAGCCGAGTCGATGCATGCGATTGTCGCTGAGGCTGCAGGGGCCTGATGGCGGCGGCATCGGCCTGGCGGCGCATTGCAAGGTTCCTGCGCTTGTCGAGCGAACTGAAGCAATGCTGAATAGCAGCTTTCATCGCCTTGGGAGAGCCCACCATGCCTTGTCCGATCAAGTCGACCCTGGTTGTTGCCGCAATCGCCACTGGCCGTCTCGCTGCGGGCAGCGCACAAGCCCAAAGCGCGGGATGGAACGTCATCCGGCCAACCGGGTGCTTCGTGTTCGACGGCCCGACGGCCAACGGTGTCCGAACCAGCTACATCGACGTCTACACGGCGACATTCACTGTCACCTTGCGGGATCCCGGCTCAGTCAACATGGCAACGAGCTTGTGCCTGGCCTCTCGGCCATTCTGGTCCTACAACACGGGCGGCAACAATTGGTCATGGGTCCATTTCAGTCCGTACCTGACCTGACAACCGCCCCATCAGCGGCCTGCCGCACATGTCACACGCCAGCAACCGTCTGCTCAGCGGCTGCCCCTGACGAGGCAGGCTGCAGGGCGGCTTCGGGTCGGGTTGAGCCGGTGGCCCGCCGAAGGGCCGTTGCCGACTATCCTCACGTCATGCAGGCCATCCTCTCTGTCTCCAAGGTTTCCAAGACCTATGCCTCGGGATTCCACGCGCTGAAGGGCATTGACCTGACGATCCGCCGTGGCGAAATCTTCGCGCTGCTCGGTCCCAACGGCGCCGGCAAGACCACGCTGATCAGCATCATCTGCGGCATCGTCAACGCCAGCGCAGGGGCCGTTCGAGTCGATGGCCACGACATCGTGCGCGACTACCGCGCTGCACGTTCGCTGATCGGCCTGGTGCCGCAGGAACTGACCACGGACGCCTTCGAGACGGTGTGGGCCACGGTCTCGTTCAGCCGCGGCCTCTTTGGCAAACGCGCCAACCCTGCTCATATCGAGAAGGTGCTGCGTGACCTGTCGCTGTGGGACAAGCGTGACAGCAAGATCATGACGCTGTCGGGCGGCATGAAGCGCCGGCTGATGATCGCCAAGGCGCTGTCGCACGAGCCGCAGATCCTGTTCCTCGACGAGCCCACCGCTGGTGTCGACGTCGAGTTGCGGCGCGACATGTGGCAACTGGTGCGCTCGCTGCGTGACACCGGCGTGACCGTGATCCTGACCACGCACTACATCGAGGAGGCCGAGGAGATGGCCGACCGCATCGGCATCATCAGAAATGGCGAACTCGTGCTGGTGGAAGACAAGGCCGTGCTGATGCAAAAGCTCGGCCGCAAACAGCTGACGCTGCAACTGCAGCAGCCGCTGCAGCAGTTGCCCCCCGAACTGGCCGCCTACCCGCTGGAACTGGCCAAGGGTGGTCTGGAGCTGACCTACACCTACGACGCGCAGGCCGGACGCATCGGCATCGCCGACCTGCTGAGGAGCCTTGGCGACGCCGGGGTGGCTTTCAAGGATCTGCACACCACCGAGAGCTCGCTCGAAGACATCTTCGTCAGCCTGGTGAGTGACCGGAGTCAGCCCGCATGAATCTGTACGCCGTGCGTGCGATTTATGGCTTCGAGATGGCCCGCACGTGGCGCACGCTGATGCAAAGCATCATCTCGCCCGTGCTTTCGACCTCTCTGTACTTCGTGGTCTTTGGCGCGGCCATTGGGTCGCGCATCCCCGAGGTCGGTGGTGTCAGTTACGGCGCTTTCATCGTGCCGGGACTGATCATGCTGTCTCTGTTGACCCAGAGCATTTCCAACGCCTCGTTCGGGATCTATTTCCCCAAGTTCACGGGCACGATCTACGAACTGCTCTCGGCACCGGTGTCGTACGTGGAGATCCTGCTCGCCTATGTGGGTGCTGCGGCGTCCAAGTCGATCATCCTGGGGCTGATCATCCTCGCCACGGCCGGCCTCTTCGTTCCGCTGCAGGTGGCACACCCGTTCTGGATGCTGCTGTTCCTGCTGCTGACGGCGGTGACCTTCAGCCTCATCGGCTTCATCATTGGCATCTGGGCTGACGGCTTCGAGAAGCTGCAGGTGGTGCCGCTCTTGATAGTCACGCCGCTGACCTTCCTTGGCGGCAGTTTTTACTCGATCGACATGCTGCCGCCTGTCTGGCAGAAGGTGGCTTTGTTCAACCCGGTCGTGTACTTGGTCAGCGGCTTTCGCTGGAGCTTCTACGACAAGGCGGACGTGAGCCTGGCGCTCAGTCTGGGCATGACGGCACTGTTTCTCGTCGCGTCGTTGGCCGTTGTGGCCTGGATCTTCAGAACGGGCTATCGCCTCAAGTCCTAGCCCGTTGCTTGATACGCCTGGTCGAAGGCAACAGACTGGGTGCAGACGCTCAGGTTCAGCAGCTGAGTGGCGGCCAAGTCCGAAACCGGTCACATGACGGCACTCTAGAAGCAGGCCGTTGGAGTCGATGTCGAAGTCGCCGCTGGAGTCGATGCCGGTGGCGCTCAGCGTGCCGACGCCGCTGTTCGGGTCCAGCCGCCAGATCGCGCCCTGTTGCGACACGTAGAGCGTGCCGTCGGGCGCAAAGTCCATGCCTTCAGGCACGGTCAGGCTGGCCACACCTGCGGCCGTGGTGTTGCCGCTGACGGCCCATAGCAGGTGCGAGTAGACATTTCCGAACCAGTCTCCACGTCGCTTGAAGGGGTTTGTCACCCTTGGCCCCGAGTCGGCGTCTAACGACTACAAGCCCAGACAACCGAGAGAAGCCCATGGACGACACCGCGACATCCGCCAGCTTTGGCACGCTCGCAAGCACGGAAACGGAAGGCGACCTTGTGGCCCGCGCTGCGCGTGGCGACGCGCAGGCGTTCGAGACCATCATGCGCCGGTACAACCGGCTGCTGTTCCGCAGCGCGCGCGGCTTGGTTGGCGACGATGCCGAGGCACAGGACGTGGTGCAGGAGGCCTACCTGCGGGCCTTTTCGTCGCTGACCGCGTTTCGCGGCGACTGCGCGCTGGGGACCTGGCTGGCCCGCATCGCCATCAATGTCGCGCTCGACGTGCTGCGCAAGTGCGGGCGGACGGTGCTGATCGACGACACCTTGGTCATCTCCAACGAGCCCGCCATGGAGCACATGATGGTCTTCAACGTGCCGGCCCATCCTGCGCCAGACGCACAGGTCGAATCCCAGCAGATGCGCGCCGTGCTGCAGCGGGCGATCGACAGCCTGCCGCCGATCTACCGCAGCGTGTTCATCCTGCGCGCCGTGCAGGAGATGAGCGTCGACGAGTCAGCCGCCTGCCTCCAGGTCAGCAAGGATCTCGTGAAGACCCGCTACTTGCGAGCGCGCTCTCTGCTGCGCGACGCGTTGGGCGCCCAGCTGGAGGCGCACGCTCACGATGTGTACGCCTTTGCCGGCGCACGATGTGATGCCGTGGTCAACCACGTGCTGGCGCAGTTGCAGCGGCAGGGTCGCCTGCGCCCCGAAGGACCGGGCTGATCGCGCCTGCCCCTTCCACACTTTTCCCACCCACCCCAAAGGAGATGACCATGAACGGTCAGAGATTCGTATTGCCGCAAGATTTCACGATGCCATCGCGGAGGCTCGCTCTGGCTGGATCTGGCCTCGTGCTGTCGGCCGCCGCAGTCGCCCTGCTGGGCGGACGCGACGCGATGGCCGCTGGCGCGAAGGTCAGTGCCACCGACGTGGATGCCGACGTGCGCATCCTCAACACGGCGCTCGGCGCGGAACTGGAAGCGGTGGCGGCCTACCAGGTCGGCGCCGAGAGCGGCTTGTTGACCAAGGACGTGCTCGGGGTCGCCGTGGCCTTCCAGGGCCATCACAAGGAACACGCCGAAGCGCTGGCCGCCACGGTGCGCAAGCTGGGCGGCCAGGCAATCGCCGCGAAGACGAAGTACAGCTTCCCCGTGGACAAGCTCAAGACGCAGGCCGATGTGCTGCGCTTTGCGGCCGGCCTCGAAAAGGGCGCCATTTCAGCCTACCTGGGCGCCGTGCCGCTGTTCGCCGACAAGGCCCTGGCCCAGGTGGCCGCCAGCATCCTTGGCGACGAGGCCATGCACTGGGCCGTGTTGCGGCAGGCGCTCGGCGAGAACCCGGTGCCGTCGGCGTTCATGTCATGAATCAGGGCGGACGCACCGCCATCGCGCTGGTGCTGGCCATGGCGCCCTGGGCGCCGGCCTTTGCAGCGCAGACGGCCAATGACCAGGCCTCGCATGCCGCGGCCCTGCAGCGCGGCGAGCAGATCTACGCGCGGTGCGCCGCCTGCCACGCGATCGAGACGAATCGCACGGGCCCGCAGCATTGCGGCCTGTTCGGGCGGCGCGCGGGCACCGCGCCGGGCTTCGACACCTACTCGAAGGTGATGCGCGATTCGGGGATCGTCTGGAATGAGCGCCGGCTCGATGTCTTCCTGGCAGCGCCGACGAAGGCGCTGCCTGGCACGAGCATGGGCTACGCCGGTGTCAAGGACCCGCGCGAGCGCGCCGAACTGATCGCCTGGTTGCGCGACGCGACGCAGCCTGGCGCGCGCTGCACGATCGGCCACTGAACCTGTTCGCCGCATCGGGTGGCAACGCACACGTCAACCACAACAACATGGAGAGCAGGTGAAGCACATGCCCACCAAGCCGACGGCTCTGAGGCCCGCACGATCGACCTGGGGTGCGGCGACAGCCGTGCTCTTGGCTGCGCTGAGCACGCTGGCGGCCTGCCGGGCGCCGTGGTCGCGGGCATCCAGAACGGCAGCGTCGACTTGCGAAGCACCGCCACCACGGTGGCTTTGCTCAAGCTGAACGCTGTGATCGGCGTCAAGGGCACGGTCGAGACGGTGAACGGCGTGGACAGGCTGACCCGTGTCGGCATCACCTGCGCGCTGTGCCACTCGACGGTGGACAACTCCTTCGCTCCTGGCATCGGCAGGCGGCTCGATGGCTGGGCGAAGCAAGCCGGTTGTCATCCCGCCAGCATTCGGGCTGGACGGCGTCCACCGCATCACCGTCACAGGCGACGGCGACGACATGGCCTACTGGAACCGCTATGTCGCGGTGGTGGAGATGGGCGGTCTCGGCGCGTTCAGCGACCCACGCCTGAACCTCATCGTCAGGCACGGTGCGCAGGACCTCGTCTCGGCCAAGCTGCCGGCTCTGCAGGCCTA
>JANOAM010000184.1:0-6609 GCA_031411215.1 Betaproteobacteria bacterium | reverse complement strand
TCAGCAGCCCTCGACCAGCGGGCTTTGGTTGCCGAAAAGCTGCCATCGACCGCCCGCGGCTCTGCAAGATCTGCGAGCAGACCCAGCTGGGATCGCCAATGCGGCGTCGCACCTGGTCGGCGCTGCGCGCTCCCAAACCTTTGCGGCGTGTACTGGCTAGGGCAATCCCGACAATTTGCGCCCTTCGGCCGTTGCGGTCTCCGCCAGGCGGTGACGCGCTTCGTACAGCGCGTGCAAGGTGATCTTGCGCACTTCTGTCTGGCTTTGCGCGATGTGCCCCTTCAGCATCACCAGGGCTTCGGCCGACTTGCGTTGCATGACGCAGCGCAGGATCTTGGCGTGTTCCTGGTAGGTGGCCTCCACTCGGTCTTCGCGCGTGAAGTCCAGGCGCCGCACAATGCGGATGCGTTCGGTCAGGTCGGCATGCACCCGCGCCATCTCGCTGTTGCCAGCCGCATGCACGAGCGTCGCATGGAAGGCTTCGTCCAGTGCGCCCACGCTGCGCATGTCGCTCAGGCGTTCGGCCGCAGGCACCAGCCACACGGGCTTGAGGGCATCCAGTTCGGCGGGTAGCTGCGGCAGGTTGCACAAGCGGGACACGCAGGTGGTTTCGATCACCACACGCAGGTCGTAGAGCTGGTCGATGCGTTCGAAGTCGATGGGCCGCACGAACCAGCCGCTCTTGCTTTCCACCTCCACCAAACCTTCGTTGCGCAGGCGGAACAGGGCCTCGCGCAGCGGCGTGCGGCTCATGCCCAGACGTGCGGCCAGTTCGGCTTCGGAGAAACGGTCGCCCGGCGCCAGCACGAAGTCATGCATCTGCTGCTTGAGCGTGCTGTAGGCCATCTCGGCCAGATTGGCGCGTGGCGCCAGGCCTGTCGCCAAGGTCGGCATGAGGGGCGGGGGTTGTGGAGGCAGCACGGACAGGGTGGCAGGAGTCTCAGGCTGGCTGCAGCGCCTCCAGCACGGAGTCCAGCGATGCCGCCCAGCCAACGATAGCGTCCTGCGCCACCATCATCTCTATCGCCGCCGCCTTGAACGTGGGGAAGTAGCTGGCCGTGGCCTCTTCGACGATCAGGCAGTCGTAGCCGCGGTCATTGGCCTCGCGCATGGTGGTCTGCACGCAGACCTCGGTGGTGACGCCGGCAAAGACCAGTTGCGTGACGCCGCGGCTCTGCAGTTCATCCTGCAAGGGTGTGGCATAGAAGGCGCCCTTGCCGGGCTTGTCGATGACGATCTCGCCCGCCACCGGGGCCAGCGAAGGCACGATCTCGCAGCCCGCCGAGCCGCGCACCAGCAGCCGCCCCATGGGCCCGTCGTCGCCTATGCGCAGGCTGGGGCTGCCACGCAGGCGCTTGGCCGGTGGGCAGTCCGACAAGTCCGGTGCGTGTGACTCGCGGGTGTGCACCACCGGCCAGCCACGGGCGCGCCAGGCGTCCAGCAGCGCCTTGGTGGGGCCGATGGCGGCTTCCAGCAGCGACACGTCATTGCCCAGGCTGGCGCCAAAGCCGCCGGGCTCGATGAAGTCGCGCTGCATGTCGATGATGACCAGCGCGGCGCGGCCGGGTTGCAGGTCGAATGGGAAGGGGCGGGCGCTGACCTTCATGCCGCGCGATCCAGCTTCCCGCCATGGAGCCGGCTCTGCCGGTCCATCGGCGGACGGCCCCCTTGGGGGGTAGCGAGCGCTAGCGAGCTTGGGGGCTCCACTCCCGAGCTTGGGGGCTCCATCCCTCCGCCCATGAAGCGGCCGATGTGGTGGCGGTCCGCGCCTTCGGCCAGGCATTCATGCACCAGGCGTCCGCCACTCATCACGACGATGCGGTCGGCCACGTGCAGCAACTCGTCCAGGTCTTCGCTGACCATCAGCACCGCGCTGCCGCCGTTGCGCGCAGCGACCAGCCGCGCATGCACCTCGGCCACGGCCGTGAAGTCCAGGCCGAACACCGGGTTGCTGACCAGCAGCACCTGGGCATCGTCCGACAGCTCCCGCGCCAGCACCGCGCGCTGCACGTTGCCGCCGGACAGCGACGCGATGGGCGCACCTTCACCCTGCGTCTTGACGCGGTAGGTGGCGATCAGCTCGCGTGCGCGCTTGGCAAGCGAACCCGGTTTGCGCAAGCCACCGTGCGCATGCGGCGGCTGGTCAAAGCTGCGCAGGCCGATGTTGTCGGACACGCTCAGCTGCGCCACGCAGGCGTTGCGCAGCGGCTCTTCGGGCAGGCCACGCACCTTCAGGCGCCGGTTCTGCGAGCGTGTGGCGGCGTAGGGCTGGCCGCCCACGGACACGCTGCCGGCGGAGCGCGCGCGCTGGCCGGCCAGGGCTTCCATCAGTTCGCGCTGGCCGTTGCCGCTGACGCCGGCAATGCCGACGATCTCGCCGGCGCGCACGTCCAGATCGACACCGGCCACGGCCATCTCGCCGCGGTCGCCCATCACCTGCAGGTCACGCAAGGCCAGACGCACCTCGCCGGGTGCGTCCTGCGTGCGGTCCAGGCCGCCGCCATCAGTGCCGGTGGCTTCAGCCCGTGCGCTGGCGTCGTCACCAACCATGCTGGACGCCAGTTCGTTAGGCGTGGCACCTGCCACCGCGCGGCTGGCCACCAGGCGGCCGCGGCGCAGCACGGTCACGTCGTCGGCAAAGGACAGCACCTCGCGGAACTTGTGCGTGATCATCACCACGGTGCAACTGCCAGAGTGCGCGCGGTCTCGCAACGTGCCCAGCACCTCGTCGGCTTCCTGCGGCGTCAGCACGCTGGTGGGCTCGTCCAGGATCAGCAGACGCGGCTTCAGGTACAGCTGCTTCAGGATTTCCAGCTTCTGCTTTTCACCCGCGCTCAGGTCTTGCGGCGTGGCGTCCAGGTCCAGGCGGAAGGGCGCGGTGGCCATGAAGGCCTCCAGCTCCGCGCGCACGGTCTTCCAGTGGATGATGGCCGGCAAGGACCCGCGCGCGATGAGCAGGTTCTCGGCCACCGTCATGCCCGGCACCACGGTGAAGTGCTGGTAGACCATGCCGATGCCCAGGCTGCGCGCCACGTTCGGCGTGCTGATGGCTTGTTCGCGCCCGTCCAGCAGCACGGCGCCACTGTCCGGTGGCTGGTAGCCGACGATGCACTTCACCAGCGTGCTTTTGCCTGCGCCGTTTTCGCCCAGCAGTGCGTGCACGGTGCCTGGCCGCACCTGCAGCGACACGCTGTCCAGTGCGGTGAAGCTGCCGAAGCGCTTGGTGAGATCGACGGTCTGCAGGCCCAGGGCCGTGGTGGGGATGCTGGTCATCCCGCCATCTCCCGCCGGAAGACATCCAGCGTATGCGACTTGACACGCACAAACTCCGGGTCGGCCACGTCCTCGGGCTTGCGCGGGCGAGGCAGATTGAAGGGCACCAGCTCCGCGATGCGCGTGGGCCTGCGCGTCAGCAGCAGGATGCGGTCGGCCAGGAACACGGCGTCTTCCAGGTCGTGGCTGACGATGACCATGGTCGTACCCAGTGCCAGGTGTGCGTCCTGCAGCTTGGCGCGGATGAACAGCGTCATCTCGAAGTCCAGCGCCGAGAAGGGTTCGTCCAGGAACAGCACCTCGGGCTTAGTCACCAGGCTGCGCATGATGCAGACGGTCTGCATCTGGCCGCCGGACAGTTCATAGGGGTAGCGGTTCAGGTCGAAGCGGATCTCGAACAGCGCCGTGATCTCGTCGACGCGCGCCTTCACCTCTGCCGGCTTCATGCCCTGGCGCTTCAGCGGGTAGGCGATGTTGTCGCGAGCCGTGATCCAGGGGAACAGCGCGTCGCGGTAGTTCTGGAAGACATAGCCGATCTGCGTGTCGCGCAGGCTCTTGCCGTCGAACAGGAACTCGCCTTCGTCCACCGGCGTGAGGCCCGCGATCATGTTCATCAGCGTGCTCTTGCCGCAGCCGTTGGGGCCGAAGATGGAGACGATCTTGCCGCGCGGCAGGTCCAGATTGAAGTGGGTGTAGAGCGGCGTGCCGGCGAAGCTCTTGCTCAGGCCCCGCACGGTGACGTGGGTGCCGGGTTCGGGCGGATGGGAGACCACCGTTTCTGGCTGCAGGACCGCATTCATGCCTTGCCCCCCCAGTGGATCAGCCGCTTCTCGATCAGCAGGAAGCCCAGGTTCAGCAGATAGCCCAAAGCGCCCGTGACCAGGATGGAGCAGTACATGTCCTTGACGTTGAAGATCTGTTGCGCGTCGATGATGCGGTGGCCCAGTCCCGTCTCGCTGCCGATGAACATCTCGGCCACGATGACGATCACCAGCGCCATGCTGACCGCGCTGCGCAGACCCACGAAGGTCTGCGGCAGGCTTTCCATCAGCATCACGTCCTTGAAGACATGCCACTTGGACACACCCATGATCTGCGCCGCCATCACACGTGTCTTCTTGGCGTTCATCACGCCATAGGCGCTGTTGAACAGCACGATCAGCATGGCGCCGAAGCTGGCGATGGCGATCTTGTTGATGTCGGTGATGCCAAAGATCAGCAGGAACAGCGGGATCAGCGCGGAGCTGGGTGTGCTGCGGAAGAAGTCGATGAGGAATTCGACACTGCGATAAGCCCCTTCCGCACTGCCCAGCACCACGCCCAGCGGCAGGCCGATGGCCACGGCGATGGCAAACGACGCCAGCGTGCGGTACAGCGTCGCCCACAGGTCGGGGAAGATGGCGCCGCTGGCCACCACGCTGCCCAGGTGGGCCAGCGTGTCGCCGGGGGGAGGCAGCAGAACGGGCTTGACCCAATGCGCCGAGATCATCAGCTGCCAGAAGGCCACCAGGATCAGCGGCCCCAAGAGCGGCAGCCAGCGTTTGGTTGCCGCGTTCATTGGAAGCTCCTTCGCGCTGCGCGCTGCGGAATGAGCGCTTGGGAGCGGCCCGGCGCGCTCATGCGGTGTACAGCAAGGACTTCACGTCCAGCCGCTTGGCGAAGATCTTGCGGTCGGTGAAGACGTCGAAGAACTTCTGGAAGTAATCGATGTCGCCGGGCTTGAACTCGTTGTACAGGGTGAAGCCGGCCAGCGGCACCTCCTTCACCAGACTCTCGTCGATGGCGGTGAAGCCGTCCAGGTGCGTGCGTGATTCGTCGGGGTATTTGCGCACCCAGTCCACGGCCTTGGCGTATGCGGCGATGTAGCGCTTGGCGACGTCCGGCCGCTCCTTCAGGAAGGCGGTGGTGACGGAGGCCGAGCCACCGAACCAGGGTGCGTCCGGGTCGCCCAGCACGTACTTGGAAATGACACCCACTTCCAGCACACGGGTCAGGCCCTTCACCCGGCCAGCCGTGCCCGTGGGCTCCAGGGTGTAGACGGCGTCGATCTGCCCGGCGGCGAGCGCAGCCACGTGCTGGCCCACCGGCAATTCGATCACCTGCGGGCTGGTGATGCCGTTCTTCTCCAGCATGATCTTGGCCAGCGTCACGTTCTGGATGCCGGGGCCGGACGCCACCTTCTTGCCAGCCAGTTCCGCCAGCGACTTGATGGTCGAATCCTTGGCCACCAGGAATTCGTCCAGCACCAGCTTGCGGTTGCTGGGGTTGCTGCAGATGAACTTCAGCAAGCCCGGGCTGGTGAGTTCGGCCAGGCCCTGCGCGGCGGACGCCGTGCCGTTGGCCGCGCCGTGGATTCGGCCGGCGATCATGGCCTCGGCCACCTGCTGCGCGCTGGCGAACTTCACACCTTCCACCGGCAGCCCGGCTTCCTTGAAGATGCCGCGTTCCAGGCCCACGTACAGCGGCAGGCCCGACGCGATGGGCCAGAAGCCGATGAGGATCTTGTCGGTCTGTGCCAGCGACTTGCGCTGCAGGCCGATCAACGCGGCCGAGGCGGCGGCCTGGATGAGGTGGCGGCGGCGGTTGGAGGCAGGTGCGGTCATCTTCAGGCTCCGGTGGGGGTAACTTTGAAAGTGAGCGATCAGAGCGTGCTGAACGCGTCCAGCAGCGCAGAGGAATGGGCCACGGCCCCGAAGACGCCGCCTTGCATCGTCACCATCTTCAGTGCGGCCTGGTGGTTGCCCGGGTCGGTGGCGCCGGTGCAGTCTTCGACGATCACGCACTCAAAGCCGCGGTCGTTGGCTTCGCGCATGGTGGTGTGCACGCAGACGTCGGTGGTGATGCCGGTGAGCACCAGGTTGCGGATGCCGCGCTGGTGCAGGATCAGTTCCAGATCGGTTGCGCAGAAGCTGCCCTTGCCGGGCTTGTCGATGACGATCTCGCCGGGGGCGGGTGCCAGTTCCGGGATCAGTTCCCAGCCGGGTTCCCCACGCACCAGGATGCGGCCACAAGGACCCGCGTCGCCAATGCCACGGCCTTCGGTGCCTATGCGCCGCGAGCGCCAGCGCTTGTTGGCCGGCAGGTCGCTCAAGTCCGGGCGGTGGCCTTCACGGGTGTGGATGATGGTGAAGCCCTTGGCGCGCATCGCGGCCAGCAGTGCCTGGATCGGTGCGATGGGTGCGCGCGTCAGGCTCAGGTCGTAGCCCATCTTGTCCACGTAGCCACCGATGCCGCAGAAGTCGGTCTGCATGTCGATGACGATGAGCGCTGTGTTGGCCGCGGTCAGTGCGCCGTCGAAGGGCCAGGGGTAGGGCGTGGAGTGGATGGTGGGCATGG
>JANOAM010000183.1:0-6749 GCA_031411215.1 Betaproteobacteria bacterium | reverse complement strand
TCTTCGGCCACCAGCATGGCCAGGCCGGTGTGCGTGCCCTGGCCCATTTCGGCGCGCGCCACGCGGACCACGCAGCTGTCGTCGGGCTCGATCACCACCCAGGCGTTGACCTCGGCGCCACTGCCGGTCTGCGCCAGCGCGGGCAGGTGGAAGCCCAGCGCCAGGCCACCGGCCGACAGGCCGGACGTGACCAGGAACTGGCGGCGTTGTTCGTCTTGCGGGCCTTGGCGCTTCATGCGACACCTCCTTCACAAGCGTCGCCGGGGCAGGCGTGCAAACCCGCCATGTGGATGACCGATGCGTTGGCACTGGGCCCACCCGCCGCACGGTGGATGGCCGCCCGTATGCGCACATAGGTGCCGCAGCGGCAGATGTTGGTCATGGCCTCGTCGATGTCGGCGTCGGTCGGCTTGGGTTTGCTCTGCAGCAGCGCCACCGCGGCCAGGATCTGGCCGCTCTGGCAGTAGCCGCACTGCGGCACGTCCAGTTCCTTCCAGGCCTTTTGCACCGGGTGGCTGGAGTCGGCGGACAGGCCTTCGATGGTGGTGATCTTGCGGCCCACCGCGGCCGATGCCGGGTAGGAACACGAACGTGTGGGCTGGCCGTCCATCAGCACCGTGCAGGACCCGCATTGCGCAATGCCGCAGCCGAACTTGGTGCCGGTCAGGCCCAATTGTTCGCGGATGGCCCACAGCACGGGCATTTCCGGCTCGATGTCCAGCGAACTGTCTTTTCCGTTGACATTGAGCTTGATCACGATGCGGGTCCTTCACACTCGTTGTGCCCGCTGTTTTGCGGGCTGTTCCACGCTAGGCCGTGGCGTGCGGCGGATCAATGCGCGTTGTCCCGGATCGCGCTGCAATGGGCCTGATTGCACGCGTCATTTACGCAGCTCACTTGCGTACGGCAGGCATCTCGATGGCCAAGCCTTCAGCACGCCAATTCAGGTACAGGCTCAACTGGCGCAAGGCCAGGTCGCCAAAGGGCGGCGGCTCGGCGCGTATGCCCACGTAGCAGCTGCGCAGTCGGCGTTCCAGCGAGCCCAGCGTCTGCCATTCCAGCCGGTACAGCGGGTAGCCATTCGGCTGGCCCTGGCTGAGCGTGTCGGTGTAGAAACGCTGGCCCCAGTGGCGGTCATGGCACTGGGTGCAGGCGAGATTCAGCTGGCCCTGTCGGCGCTGGTAGAGCTCCGCGCCAGCCAGCCGGTGCGGCCGCAAGGCGGGGTCGGGGTCGTGGATCATGGGCATGCCGGCTGAAGCCTGCGTGATCAAGGCTGTCAGCGCCAGCAGTGCGTCGGATTCGAAAGCTGGCGCGGGTGCTTGTTGCCGTACGCTGGTGCAGTGGCGGATCTGGTCTTCCAGGTTCAACAGCCGGCCCGTCCCGGCATGCAGGCGCGGATAGCTGGGGGCCACGCCCTTCATGCCTGCGATATCTCCATGGCAGCTGCTGCAGGCGCGTTGCGCGGTGCCAGCCGGTGCGTCCCACAGCGTGCGGCCCTGGGACAGCCACAGTTGGGCCGGATTGGCCTGCACATCGGCCTGCAGCGCCTTCACGTCGCGGCCCGCGAACTCCAGGCCGCTGCGCACCTTGGCCAGCGGCAGCAGGCGGTCCTGCGCCATGCACAAGCCCTGCAAGAGAAGCAGCAGCCAAGGCAGCCAGCGAAGACCGCGCATGCGCATCAGCCCAGCGGCTTGGGCTGGCGCAGTTCGCCCTACACGCTGGAATCGACTTCCCACTGCACCAACCACTCACCACCCTGCGCCACGCGCAGCGAAAACTCGAAGAACGGGTTGGCGGCGATGCCGGACGAAGGCTCGGCGCGGAAGACCTCCACACCACCCACTTCGCAGCGCACCAGGCGGATGACGTTGCGCGGGATGACACGCCCGTCCATGTCCTGGCGGTAGCCGGTTTCCATGGCGTGCTGAATCAGCAGGCGCACGGTGATCAGGTCGCCGATGGCCACGCGTTCGGGCAGCAGCAGTTTGGCCAGCGCCATCAGCCAGCGTCCAGGCAGGCTGACTCGGTCACCACGACCTCGGTCTGCGCATAGAGGAAGTCGCCGTTCGACAGGTGGGCCAGCGCCACGACGTTCTGTGTGCCGGCCAGCCGCACGCGGGTGGCGATTTCGGCGCGGCCGGACCAGGGCCCCAGGTGGAACACCGCCATGCGTGTGACCGGGTTGCGCGGCGACAGCAGCCAGATGCGCGTGACGTGGTCGGCGGTGGTCATGGGGCTGGAAACGGTCACGCGCAGCGGCACGACGTGGCCGTTGTCGGCCAGCGCGGGCATCTCCAGGCGCACGCCTGTGTTGCGCAGCGCGGCGGTGCCGACCAGGGCGGCGGTCATCTGCTGCAGCGTCAACTGGACCGGGCCCGCATCGGACTGCGCACGTGTCAAGGCAGGCGCCAGCGACAGCGTTCCCGCAGCGGCCAGCGCTTGCAGGCAGGCCCGGCGCTGAGGGTGAAGGCAGGGGTCAGCGTTTGCCATCACCAGCAGCTGGATCCGACAGCAGATAGGCCACGATGTCGGCCAGCGCCTGTTCACTCAACACGGTCTTGCCGGCCTGCGCGCGCGCGACGTTGTGCAGGCCTTCGGTGCTGAGGTAGGGCGGCATGATGGTGTCGCGGTTGTAGCGCCGTGCGTCGGCGATGCGCAGGCGCAATTCATCGCTGCTGAAACGTTGGCCCAGGCCACTGAGCGGTGGGCCCAGCGCGCCGCCTTGTGGAAGGCCGGGCAGCACATGGCACAGGATGCAACCGGTTTCTTGCCGCTGCAAGAGCAGGGCGCGGCCGCGTGCGGCGTCTCCGGGTGGCGCGGCCGCGGCGGGCAGCGTGGCCATGCAAACAAGCAAGACCAACAGGTGCCGGTGGATCTGCAAGTGCGGCGCCGCCTACTCCACCTTCGCGCCGGAGGAGATCACCACCTTCTCCCACTTCGCGGTTTCCGCCGCGATGACCCTGCCGAAGTCTTCTGGCGTGCCGCCTATCGGCCTGCCGCCCAATTCAGCCAGGCGCTCACGCATCTTGGGGTCGGCCAGGGCGCGGTTCACTTCGGCGTTGATCTTGTCGATGAACTCGCGCGGTGTGCCTTTGGGCATGCCGATGCCGAACCAGGCCGTGGCTTCATAACCCGGCACGGTCTCGCCCACCGTGGGCACACCGGGCAGCGAGGGCTCACGTTGTTCGGACGTGACGCCCAAGGCGCGCAGCCGGCCGCCCTTCAGGTGGCCTGCAGACGAAGGCAGGTTGTCGAAGAGCACATGCACCTGGCCACCGATGAGATCCACGAGCGCGGGGCCGGCGCCCTTGTAGGGCACATGGAGCATGTCGCAGCCGGTCATGAACTTGAACAGTTCGCCCGACAGGTGCACCGACGTGCCGCTGCCCGACGAGGCCATGTTCAGCTTGCCCGGGTTGGCCTTGCAGTAGGCGATGAACTCGGCCACGGTCTTCACGGGCAGCCCGTTGGTCACCTCCATCACGTTGGGCGTGCGCACCAGGCCCGCCACGGGCGCGATGTCGCGGATGAAGTTGAACTTCAGGTCCTTGTAGAGCGTGGCGTTGATGCCGTTGGCGGGATTCACCAGCAGCATGGTGTAGCCGTCCGGCGGCGCGTTGACCACCGATTCCGTGCCCAGGTTGTTGCCGGCCCCGGGCCGGTTTTCGACGACGAAGGTCTGGCCCATCTTCTCGGTCAGCCACTGGGCGACGATGCGGGCCAGCACGTCGGTGGTGCCGGCGGGTGGGTAGGGCACGACCCACTTCACGGGCCGCACGGGGTAGTCGGCAGCCAGGGCCGGACCCGCGCCAAGAACTGCAGCAATGGCTGCCACAAAAGGTGCACGGAACAGTCGAATCATGGGTGTCTCCTGTCAATGTTTTCTTCGGTGGCGCCGCCCGGACTTCAGTCGAGCTTGACGCCTGCATCCTTCACCAGTTTGGCCCAGAAACGGTTGTCTTCGTTGAGAAAGGCCGCAAAGTCGTCCGGTGATTTGGACAGGGCCACTTCCGTGCCTTCACGGGCCAGCGCGGCTTTCACCTCGGGGCGCTGCATGACCTGCGCCGTGGCGTCGAAGAGTTTCTTCATCACGTCCGGCGGTGTGCCCACAGGAACGAAGAAGCCGTACCAGAAGGACATGCTGTAGCCCGGCAAGCCGGCTTCAGCCGCGGCGGGCACGTCGGGCACCAGCGGCGTGCGCGTGGCGCTGGTGACAGCCAGCGCCTTCAGGCGGCCGGCCGTCACCATGGGCAGCACGGAAGGGGGCGTGCCGAAGGTCAGCTGCGCATCACCCGCGATGACGGCCTGGATGGCCGGTGCGCCGCCCTTGTAGGGGATGTGCACCATCTCCACACCCGCCACCTTGCTGAAGTGCGCGGCGCCCAGGTGCGGCGCCGAGCCATTGCCGCTGCTGGTGTAGTTCAGGACACCCGGCTTGGCCTTGGCCAGGGCCATCAGCTCCTGGAAGCTGTTGATGCCCGCGTTGGGGTTCACGGCCACCACCAGCGGCGACGTGGTCACACGCGTCACCGGCACCAGGTCCTTGGCGCTGTAGCTGAGCTTGGGATTCAGCGCCGGGTTGACCGAGACGCTGCTGGGGCTGGCGATGAGCAGCGTGTAGCCGTCGGCCGGTGCCTTGGCCACAAAGTCCGCGGCCAGGCTGCTGCCGGCACCGGCGCGGTTTTCCACCGTCACGGTCTGGCCCAGCACACGGCCCAGCGGGTCCGCGATGGTGCGGGCCACGTAGTCGGCCGCGCCGCCGGGTGCGAAGCCGATGACCAGGCGGATCGGCTTGGCCGGCCATGCCTGGGCCAGCGCGGTGCCACTGCACAGTGCCAGCAAGGTGCTCATCAACAGCGTGCGGGTATGTGTCATGCAGTTTCCTTGTTATGCAGCGATCTTCAGCACGATCTTGCCCAGGTGCCGGTTGGCTTCCATGTGCGCCTTGGCCGTGGGCAGTTCGCCAAACGGGAACACCCGGTCCACCAGGGGCTTGATGCGGCCGTCGGCAATGGCCGGCAGCAGGTCGGCGACAAAGGCGGGCACACCGGCGGCGCGTTGGTCGGCGCTGCGCATCTTGTTGGATACGCCAAAGAGTGTCAGCCGTTTGACGTGCAGCGCCTGGATGTCGATCTCGGCCTTCAGCGTGTTGTCCACATAGCCCACGGTGGCCAGCCGGCCCTGGAAGGCCAGCGTGCGTATGCATTCGGCAAACACCGTGCCGCCCACCGTGTTGACCACCAGGTTGACACCCTTGCCGCCGGTGGCTTCCAGTACCTGCGCGGCGAAGTCAGGTGCGCGCGTCTGGATGGCCAGGTCCAGGCCCAGCTCTTTCAAACGGGCCAGCTTTTCGGCTGAGCCGGAGGTGCCGATGACCTTGGCCCCCAACGCCTTGGCGGACTGCAGCGCGGCCACACCGACGCCTGAGGACACGCCGGTGATCAGCAGCCATTCACCGGGCTGCAGATGGCCCTGCAGCACCAGCATGTCGTGCACCACCAGGAAGGTCAGCGGCACGGCAGCGGCGGTTTCCATGGGCAGGCCCGGCGGCACGGGCAGCGCTTCGCGCATGTCCATCACCGCAAACTCCGAGAAGGCGCCCGGGCAGCGGCCCATCACACGTTGGCCCAGGCTCAAACCCGTGACGCCGTCACCCAGTGCCACGATCTCGCCCGCACCTTCAATGCCCGCGGGCTTGGACGCACCGCCCTTGATGAGCCCACCGGGAATGAACTCACCGCGATTCAGGCCTGCTGCGTGCATCTTCAGCAGCACTTGGCCAGGGCCAGCCGTGGGTGTGGGCACGTCAACAAGTTGAAGCGCGGCCTGTGTGCCTTCGACGCGCAGGGCATAGGACTTCATCACTTCCCCTTGAATTGCGGCTTGCGCTTTTCCATGAAGGCACGTCGGCCTTCGATGTAGTCGTCGCTTTCGAAGCAGCGCAGGATGAGTTCGCGGCAGCGATCGGCGTCCAGGTCGGGCGAGGGCTTCAGGATCTCGCTGATGATGGCCTTGCCTGCAGCGATGGTCAGCGGCGCGTTGTCGCTGATGCTGCCGGTGTATTCCGCCAGCAGCGCCGGCAGTTGGTCCACCGGCGCCGTGCGTGTCACCAGGCCCATGCGGAAGGCCTCGGCCGCATCCACACGTCGCGCCGTGTAGAACAAGTCCTTGGCCGCGCCCACACCCACCAGGTCCACCAGATTCTTCAGCGCCGAGTAGCGGTAGCCCAAACCCATGCGGCCCGCAGGAATTGAGAACACCGCATCACTGGCCGCCACGCGGATGTCGCAACTGATGGCCACGTTCACACCACCCCCGATGCACCAGCCGCGGATGCAGGCGATGGTGGGCTTGGAGAAGCGGTAGATCCCCATCAACGCGTCTTCCGCCAGCGCCTCGTAGTGCGACACCGCTTTCTTGGCGGCGCGCATGTCTTCGAACTGCGAGATGTCGGCGCCGGAGACAAAAGCCTTCTCTCCTGCACCCGAAAACACCACCGCACGGACGCGGTCATCAGTTTCCGCCTGTGCCAGCAGCGGGGGCACAGCGCCCCACATGTCGACGCTGAGGGCGTTGTGCCTTGCCGGGTTGTTGAAGACGATGTGAAGCGCTGCGCCTTCTAGGCGGACTTGCACTCTTTCAGTCGGCGATGCGTAGTAGGTTGTCATGGTGATGCTTTCAATGCAGAGCGCTCGGCGGTGTTGGGCGAGCCGAGGCCGGCAGGTGGCTGGCTCCGCTCATGTCCCCCG
>JANOAM010000182.1:0-2668 GCA_031411215.1 Betaproteobacteria bacterium | reverse complement strand
CCGCGGCCGGGCTGCAGGCCACGGGCCGCACGCTGCGTGCGCACGGGCTGGCGCTGTCGGGTTACTGCCGCGGAGGCATGTTCACCGACGACGACGCAGCCGAGCAGAACCTGCGTGCACTGGACGAAGCCTGTGAACTGGGTGCGCCCTGCCTGGTGCTGGTGGTCGGCTCGCTGCCGGGTGCGCTGGCCGGCAAGGCGCGGCACAAGGACCTGGCCTCTGCCCGGGCCACGGTGCGGGACGGCATTGCCAAGCTGCTGGAGCAGGCACGCCAGCGCGGCATGCCGCTGGCCATCGAGCCGCTGCACCCGATGTACGCCGCCGACCGCGCCTGCATCAACACGCTGGGGCAGGCACTGGACCTGTGCGACGCACTCGACCCGGCGCGCAGCGGTGCGCTGGGCCTGGCCGTGGACGCGTACCACGTGTGGTGGGACCCGGACCTGGCCGCGCAGATCCAGCGCGCCGGCCGCGACCGCCTGCTGGCCCTGCACGTTTGCGACTGGCTCACACCCACCACCGACTTGCTCAACGACCGCGGGATGATGGGCGACGGCGTGATCGACCTGCCGCAACTGCGCGGCTGGGTCGAGGCACAGGGCTACGCGGGCTACAGCGAGGTCGAGATCTTCTCGGCGGCGAACTGGTGGCAGCGCGATGGTGGCGAGGTGCTCGACACCTGCATCGCGCGCCACCGCAGCGCGGTGTAGATCAGGCTTTCCCGTGCTTGGCGATCAGGTCCTTGGCGGACTTGAGCAGCGCCGCGCCCTTGAAGCCGCGTTTGTCCATGTCGGCAACCCACTCTTCGTCGATCTGGCTGCTGAGCTTGATGAACTCCTGCGTCTCGGCGGCCGTGAAAGTGTGGATGGTGTTGTTGCGGTCGGTGGCGCTCTTGCGGCCGTTGGCGTCGTTGCCCTGCTGCGTCTTGCCCAGCCAGGCGCTGGTGGCCAGGCCACTGTTGGCGTCGATGACCTTCTTCAGGTCTGGCGCCAGGCTGTCGTACTTGGCCTTGTTCATGGCCATCACGAAGGTGGTGGTGTAGAGCGCAGGGCTGCCCGCCGGGAATTCGCTGTGGAACTTGGTCAGTTCGTGCACCTTGACCGACGGCACCACTTCCCAGGGGATCACGCAGCCTTCGATCGTGCCCTTGCTCAAAGCGTCCGGGATCTGCGGCAGCGGCATGCCCACGGGAATGGCACCCAGTGAACCCAACATCTTGGTGACCTGGCGGGTCGGGCCACGCAGCTTCAGACCCTTCAGGTCCGCCGCCTTGTTCACCGCCTTGTTGACCATGTGGAACAGGCCGGGGCCGTGCACGTGCAACGCCAGCACCTGGGTCTCCTTGAATTCATCAGGGCAGTTGGTCTGGAAGTATTCCCAATAGGCCTTGGACGTGGCTTCGGCGTTGTTCATCATGAAGGGCAGCTCGAAGGCCTCGATGCGCGGGAAACGGCCTGCGGTGTTGCCAGGCAGCGTCCACACGATGTCGACCACGCCGTCGCGCGCCTGGTCGTACAGCTGCACGGGCGTGCCACCCAACTGCATGGCGGGGTAGCCCTCGAACTTGATGCGGCCGCCACTGTCCTTTTCCACCTTGTCCATCCACGGCTTGTGCATGGTCAGCCACACGTTGGACAGCGGCGCCATGAAGGTGTGGAACTTCAGTGTCACGCTCTGTTGCGCGAAGCCCACCAGGTGCGGCGCACCCAGCACGGTGGCGGCAGCGGCGCCCTGGACGAATGAACGGCGTTTCATGGATGGTGTCTCCGGAAGTGGTGTGGCATGCAGCCAATGAAGCTAACGGCCCTGGGGGACAACTGCCGTCACGATTTACCCTGACTTGCTGGCCGTCATGGCTGGGCTCAGCCATGTCAATGCCCACACTGACCAGTCAATATTTGCCTAGTCAAGTATTATCGTGGCCTGCCGAGTTCAGCCATGCCCCGCCCCGCCAGCTTCTACCGCCCCGACCGTTATTTCACCGAGCCCAGCGTGGGCCTGCTGATGAAACAGGTGATGGTGTCCATCGTCGCGCAGGTGGACCAGCGCCTGGACGTGCATGGCCTGACCAGCGCGCAATGGGGCCCCCTGCTGCACCTCAGCAAGACGGGGCCCAGCACGGTGCTGGAACTGGCGCGCTGGGTCAATGTGGACCCGGCCGCCATGACCCGGCTGCTGGACCGGCTGGAAAAGAAGCAGCTGTGCCGCCGCGCCCGTGACCCCGTGGACCGCCGCGTGGTGCGGGTTCAGATCACCCCCGAAGGCGAAGCCGCCATTGCCGGCGTGCCGGCCGCGCTGAGCGAGGTGATGAACGCCCACCTGGCCGGCTTCTCCCGCGACGAGTTCACCGCTCTCACCGGCGCCCTGCAACGCATGCTCGCCAACGGCGCAGCCCTGCGCAACCCGACATGACCCTCCACCCCCACCAGACCACCCGGCTGCTGGCCCTGGGCGCAGCTGCCCTGCTGGCCGCCTGTGCCAACCCGGGCCCGCAACGCCCAGCCGCAGCGCCCTTGTCCGGCACGCAGCTGGGCCTGAGCACGGCCGGCGCCAACGCGGCCACCGCGCCCGTGCCGGCCCAGTGGTGGCAGGCCCTGGGTGACCCGGCGCTGGATACGCTGATCACCCGTGCGCTGGCCGAACAGCCCACGCTGAAGGTGGCCGCTGC
>JANOAM010000181.1:0-4042 GCA_031411215.1 Betaproteobacteria bacterium | reverse complement strand
CAGACCTGGGCCGCCTACCAGGCCTATGGCGACCCCGACTGGGTCTACCGCCGCAGTTCAGTGGAAGCGCTGAGCGTGCCCGTGCCACCACGCCAGGAATTCGACGGTGTGGCCTCACCGCTGGGCCTGGCGTTGGCGCTGGAAGAACAGGCTGTGAG
Source organism: Betaproteobacteria bacterium (assembly GCA_031411215.1). Classification (GTDB taxonomy): domain Bacteria; phylum Pseudomonadota; class Gammaproteobacteria; order Burkholderiales; family Burkholderiaceae_C; genus Rubrivivax. The sequence continues at coordinate 3,884 of JANOAM010000181.1, read as the reverse complement.
ATCCAAGTGGATGCGCGCCAACCCCGCCGCGCAGCTGGAAAAGGTGCGCCACCTGGAAGCGCGTTTTGCCGCGCTGTGGGGCGGCATGGGCGCCATCGCCGAAGCTTTTGGCCTGGCCTATGCCGAAGCCGGCGACCAGGACGCCGCCATCAGCTGGTACCAGCGCGCGGTGCAGTGCAACGACAGCAGCGCTTCCATGAAAGCCCAGGAGCAACTGGGCAACCTGCGGGCGCGGCGCGGCTGGGCCCTGGCCAGCACGGTGAAGGCCGGCTCAACGGCTGTCGGTCGGGCGCGGAGGGAGATCCGCGCGGCGCTGGAATCGCTGAAAGCCCTGGCGCAGCTGCAACCCACGTTGGAGCGCCACAGCCTGCACGGCTCGGCCTGGAAGCGCCTGGCGCTGCTGGAAGGCGCGGCCGGCGACAGCCGCGCCGAACGCGCCGCGTTGGCGCAGTCCGCTGCCGCCTACACCCGCGCCGAAGACCTGGCACGCACCACCGGCGATGCGCTGCTGTTCTACCCGGCGCTCAACCGCATGGCGCTTGACTTGGTCGTGCACGGGGACAACGCACGCTGGCCCGGCTTCAATGCCGCCGCGGTGCAGGCGGTGCGCCACAGCCTGCAGGACAAGGAGCTGAATGACCCTGACTTCTGGTGCCATGCCGGCCAGATCGAACTGGATGTCTACGAAGCCCTGGCGGCCCACCAGCTGGCGGCCGCACTGGACGGGCCGAGCGGCATCGTCACGCGCTACACCGACCTGCACAACCGTGTCGCGTCACTCAGCATGTGGGGCAGCGTGGCCGACACGGCCGAGCTGGTGCTGCCGGCCTACGCGCAGCACGCCAGCAAAGCCGAAGCCGCTGCGGCGCAGCGGCTGCTGGCGCTGGTGAAGGGCTGCGCCAGCGGCTAGTGCAACTTGCTGCGCCTTACCGCGAACCTTGATGCACGAAGCAGTGCTTGGGCTCGCCATAGGCCGGGTCGCTGCCGAAGTTCTCCACCTTGCAGGGCATGCCGTTCATGGCGCGGCGGACCACGAAGCGGCCCTTGGTGCCGTAGCGCACCTCGCCCGGGCCGGTGAAGGCGCAGAAGCCGTCTTCGCTGGCGCAGTAGTCCCAGTCGCGTTCGTCGTTGCCGTAGTCGCGGCCGCGCTGCAGCTGGTAGTCACAGCCCTTCTGCGCACCGAAGGCGGGGTCGCCAAACATGTCCACGCCGCAGCGGATGCCGTTGCTGGCATTGCGGTAGGCGTAGCGGCCGTCCACGCCATAGCGCACGCGCGCCGTGCCGTTGAAGCGACAGGTGTCGCCTTCCTTCGCGCAGGGCACCCAGTCGTTGAAGCTCAAGCGCACGCCTTCACGTTCGCGCTGGTCGTAGGTCACTTCGCACTGCTTGTGCAGGCCGAAGGCCGGGTCGCCGAATTCCTGGTGGTCGCAGATGATGCGGTTGCGCGCCAGCTTGTAGGCGTAACGGCCTTCGGCGCCGTAGCGCACCAGCGCTTCGCCGTTGACGCGGCAGACCTCGTCTTGGCCGGCGCAGCGCTGCCAGCTGGACGGAGGCGGCGCGGCACGGCCCGGCAGCGGGGGCAAGGGCGGCAGCGGCGGACCTGAGGGTTGTGCCTGCGCCAACAGCGCGCTGAAGAGCAGTGTGCAGGCCAGAGCGGCTCGAATCAGAACAAGGGGTCGCAGCATTTGAATCCTTCTGGGCGCTATCGCCCGCCAGTCACATCGACCACGCTGCCGGTCGTGTAGCTGCTGGCGTCCGACAGCAGCCACACGATGGCCTGGGCCACTTCTTCTGCCGTGCCCGAACGGCGCATCGGCACCAGCGGTGCCATCTGCGCTGCCCGGTCGGGCTGACCACCGCTGGCGTGGATGTCTGTCTCAATGATTCCCGGGCGCACGGCGTTGACACGCACACCTTCCGTGGCCACCTCGCGCGCCAGGCCCAGCGTGAAGACGTCGATGGCGCCCTTGGCCGCCGCGTAGTCCACGTACTGGCCCCCGGCACCGATGCGCGCCGCCGCCGACGACAGGTTGACGATGCTGCCGCCCGTGCCACCATGCTGGCTGCTCATGCGCCGCACGGCTTCACGCGCGCAGGCAAAACTGCCGAAGACGTTGATGGCGAACATGCGCTGCAGCCGCGCCGGTGTCATGGCGTCAACGCGGCTGGGCACGTCCACCACACCGGCGTTGTTGACCAGGCCACGGAGAACGGAACCACCCGTGCCCAGGTCACGGTCCACCTGCTGGAACATCGCCACGACCTGCGCGTCATCACCCACGTCGGCCTGGACCAGCAGGGCACGCCGGCCGGCGGCGCGCACATCGGCGGCCACGGCTTCGGCTGCGTCGGCGTCCCGGGCAAAGTTGATGGCCACGTCCCAGCCGTGCGCCGCAGCCAGGCGCGCGGTGGCAGCGCCTATGCCCCGGCTGCCGCCGGTGACCAGAAGGATTGGGTTCATTCCCCGATGTTAGGCGGGCGCCCGCAGCGCTAGAGTCCCCGGCAACCCTGTGAACACGCTGCCCCATGAGCCTCACCCCTGACCCGCTGGAAGGCGGCTGCGACTGCCGCCGCGTGCGCTACCGCATGACGAGCCGCCCGCTCTTCGTGCATTGCTGCCACTGCCGCTGGTGCCAGCGCGAAAGCGGCGCTTCGTTTGCGCTCAACGCGATGATCGAATCCGACCGCGTGCAGTCCTTGGGCGAGCAAGCCGAGCTGGTCAACACCCCTTCTGACAGCGGCCAGGGCCAGCAAATCGCCCGCTGCCCACACTGCCGCATCGCGCTGTGGAGCCACTACGCCGGCGCCGGGCCGCTGATGAGTTTTGTACGTGTGGGCACGCTGGACAACCCGGACGCGCTGCCGCCCGATGTGCACATCTTCACCGCCAGCAAACAGCCCTGGCTGCTGCTGCCGCCGGGCACGCCTGCCGTGCCCGAGTACTACGACCGCGATGAACTCTGGCCTGCGGACAGCCTGGCGCGGCGGCAGGTGCTGCTGCCGCAGATCGAGGCCTACCAGGCCCGACTGCGGGACCAGCAGCGGGACCAACAGCGCAAGCCAGAGTGAAGCACGCATGACAGGCGCCCAGATCATCGTCCTGGCCACACCGGTGTTCCTGCTGCTGATCGCGGTGGAACTGGCGGTGGGCCTGGCGCGTGGCAAGAACACCTACCGGCTCAACGACGCGCTGGCCAGCATCGGCCTGGGCGTGATGAGCCAGGTCACGGGTGTGTTCGGCAAGCTGCTGCGCATTGGTGTCTACACGTTGGCCTTCGACCATGTCGCGCTGTTCAAGCTGCCCGCCAATGAACTGTGGGTGTGGCTGTACGCGCTGGTCTTCTACGACTTCTGCTACTACTGGCTGCACCGCGGCGGCCACCGCGTGGCGGTGCTGTGGGCGGCGCACGCCATCCACCACCAGAGCGAGGACTACAACCTCAGCACGGCGCTGCGCCAGACCAGCAGCGGCTTCCTGCTGGGCTGGCTGTTCTACCTGCCGATGGCGGTGCTGGGCGTGCCGCCCCTGGTGTTTGGCGTCGTCGCACTGGTTGACCTGCTGTACCAGTACTGGGTGCACACGCAGCACATCGGCAAGCTGGGCTGGTTCGACCGCTGGTTCTGCAGCCCCAGCAACCACCGCGTGCACCATGCCGTGAACGACCGCTACGTGGACAAGAACTACGGCGGCATGCTCGTCGTCTGGGACCGGATGTTCGGCACCTACGCCAGCGAAGAAGACAGCGAGCCCGTGGTCTACGGCACACGTTCGCCGCTGCGCAGCTTCAACCCGCTGTGGGCCAACCTGCAGGTGTACGCCGAACTGGCGGCCGACAGCTGGCGCACACGCGCCTGGGCCGACAAGCTGCGGGTGTGGTTCAAAC
>JANOAM010000180.1:0-3963 GCA_031411215.1 Betaproteobacteria bacterium | reverse complement strand
CGCTTTGCTGATTCACGAACCGCAATTGCACGGGGGCTGGCTGGCTGCCATCAAAGCGGCTGCCCCGGACCTTGGGGGGGTGCCGAAAGCCGTTCTGTATGGCTTTGCAGCCGATCCGGTGTGCGAGGCATTGGCGACGGCTGGCACGGCCTTGCTGCGCGAGCCACAGCCGGACGTGGTGCTGGCGCAATGGCTGAACAGCCTGTCTTCCAAGGCCGCCACGGCGCCGCCGTCCGCAGCAGACCTGCCCACGCCCGGGGCCGAACCCGTGCCGCCGCGCCGCTGGGACGACGCAGCGCTGGTTGACTTCGCGAACCTGTCGCCGACGATGGCCTGCGAGTGCCCGCGCCATGTGGCCGAACTGCTGATGCAGCTCTCGCACTTCGAGGCCTACAGCGCCGAATGCGAGCACCGCAACGCGGCCGACGCCGAACTGCACACCTACTTGCGCCAGGTTGCCACGGCATCGCGCACCCGATTCGAGGCTGCGCTTGACCATGTGGCCCTGCACGAGGGCCTGCTGCTGCCTTCATCGGCGAAGGCCGGCGATGCGACGGTGGCACCGCATGCGCGGCGCGCGAAGGTCAGCACTGCCGCAAGGCCAGGCCCTCCCACGTGAACTGACGCTGGCACACCGGGCGCGGGCTTTCACAGCCCCGCCCAAACCCTCAACCCCTCGAGCTCTCAACCGTCGTCCAACCTGCGCCCTGCCCATGCATCGCTTACTGCTTCTGCTCACCCTGACCGCCATGCCCTTGTTCAGCCACGCCACCGAAGAACCCAAGTACGAGGTCATCAGGCAAATCGACAACGTGGAGTTGCGCCAGTACGCGCCCTACGTCGTGGCCGAGGTGGTGCTGGACGCCACGGCCGAAGACGCAGGCAGCCGGGCCTTCCCGATGCTGGCCGGCTACATCTTCGGCAAGAACAAGGGCGAGAGGAAGTTTGCGATGACCGCACCGGTGACGCAGACGGCCGCACCCTTGAAGATGGAGATGACGGCACCGGTGACGCAGGCCGCAGTGCCAGGCGGCATGCGGGTGCAGTTCGTACTGCCCGAAGGCGTGACGCTGGAATCTGCCCCCGAACCGCTGGACCCGCGGGTGCAGTTGCGCCTGGTGCCGGCCAGCCAGTGGGCGACGATCCGTTACTCGGGCACCTGGTCTCAGGCCAACTACGACGAACATCTGGGCAAGCTGCAAGCGGCCCTGGCGGCTGCTGGCGTGGCAACACAAGGCCAGCCCGTGCTGGCGCGCTACAACGCACCGTTCACGCCATGGTTCATGCGCCGCAACGAAATCTGGTTGGCACTGCGATGAACCCTGGCATTTTCCGGCGATGCACCTGGCTTGTCTTGCTGCTGGCAGCCAGCGCCGCGCTGGCGCAGCCCGCCGCATTCGCCGAGCGCTACAGCCCCGTGCCGGCCGGTGCCGACGGCATCGGCAAGCGCTACATGGGGCGCGAGATCTCGGCGGTGATGGGCTGGCAAGGCGCAGCATGGCTCGAGCGCGAAGAACGTGACCGCGAAGAGCGCACCGACCTGCTGCTGGCCGCCCTGGCGCTGCAGCCTGGCATGGTGGTGGCCGACATCGGCGCCGGCACCGGCTATCTGTCGCGGCGCATGGCGCCGGCGGTGATGCCGGGCGGCAAGGTCTGGGCCATCGACGTGCAGGCCGAAATGATCAGTTTGCTGCAGGCCGGCGCCAAGCGCAGCGGGCTGACGCAGATCGAGGCTTGGCTGGGCGCGGTCGACGACGTCAGGCTGCCCGCTGCTTCGGTGGACCTGGCGGTCATGGTTGACGTCTATCACGAGCTGGCCTATCCGTACGAGATGATGGCCAGCGTGCTGAAGGCCCTCAAGCCCGGCGGCCGTGTCGTCTTCGTCGAATACAAGGCCGAGGACCCTCGCGTGCCCATCAAGTCGCTGCACAAGATGAGCGAGGCGCAGATCAAGCGCGAGGCCGCCGTCTTCGCGCTGGACTGGGAGCGCAGCGTGAGCATGCTGCCCTGGCAGCACGTGGTCGTGTTCCGCAAGCGGGGCTGAGCCCACACGCACAAGCCCGGAAGGGCTTGTGCGGCAGGCGAGGGCCCGAACGCGATTTCACGCGTGAGGTCTGATGGCCTGACTGGCCGGCCTCCGGTTATCTGGACATCGGTCTCCCCATGGCGTGAGCATCGGGATCCAACTCCGCGGCGGCAAGCCAGTTCCGGGTGGTGGCGCTCGCAGAGGACCTGGGCGTTACGCGGCGTCCGCTTGGAGAGGTTCAGAGGCGCTTCCAGAAAGCTGCCCGTCACCACCGTCGGCTGCCGGCCGCGAACACCGGCACCCGACTCTGAGGTGACAGCGGCCGCACGGACTTCGTTGCCGTGAAGCGGCCGTCCCTCTTTCGCAAGAACTAGAAGCCAGACAGCACTGCGTCCATGGCTGACACCAATGCGCTGGCCTGTGCCGCCACGTTGTCCACCGGCCGCCGCAACAGCTTGGCCGGCAATGGCGCGGCATAGTGCGCCAGCGCATGCAGGCGCTTGCCTTTGACCATGATGACCGGACACAGGGACGTCGGCACCTTCCCCGCAAATTCCAGAACGGCCAGCGGCATGGTCAGCCGCGTGGCAAGGGCATCGAGCAGATCGCTCTGGATCACGACCACGTAGGGGATCCCGGTGGCTGCGCTGCTGCTCGGATTGGCGAAAACGTCGTACTGGGCCACAGGGCTCTCACCATGGGCGCAAGTCGGCACCAGGAATGCCATGCGCTTCGAAGCGGGCGTTCTGGGCGGCAATCCAGGCGCCAAAATCCGCTTCGAACGCCTTCTTGCGTGCAACGCGGCTGGCCTTGTCTTGGTGGGCCTGCAGGGCTTGGTATTGCTCGGCTGAGAGGATCACGGTGTCGAGTTGACCCGCCTTCTCCACGAACACCGGTCCGCGCTTGGCCTGGGCGCACAGGCTACCGAAACGGTTCTTGGCTTCTGTGGCGGTGACGCGCATCGGGGGCTCCTTCAGTGATTGGCCATTTTAGCCATCACGTGAACGTGAGGGCAACGAATCCCTACATGACATGCGGCCGGCGGCCATGCCTGGTCAAGGCGTCAGCGAAGACCACGCGCACTACCATGCGGTTTTGGTCGCCAGTCCCAACGGACTCCCCATCGTGCCCACCGCTGTCTACATCATTCGCCACGGCGCCTACGACCACCGACCGTCCCCGCAGGGCACGGAGGCGTCCTGCGATTTCGGCTTGTCAGACCTCGGGCGCAAACAGGTCGAGGCCCTGTGCGAACGCCTGGCCCACAGCCAGGAGATAGCGGCCGACGCGCTGTTCTGCAGCACCTTGCCACGGGCAAGGCAGACGGCAGAACTCATTGCTCCGGTGCTCGGCGTCCCGCCTCAAGCGCTGGCCGAGTTCTGCGAATGGGAGAGCGGGAGCGAGGCGCTGGGCATGGACACCTTCATGGCCAAGTTCCGGGCGCTCACCCCTGCGGAGCGACGACACCACCGTTTCCACCCCGGGTGCGAGACCATCGCCGAGTTCACGACGCGGGTTCAAGACAAGCTGAAGGAATTGCTGGCTCTGTTCGAAGGAAAGACCCTGGTGCTGGTCGTTCATGGCGGTGTCGTGGAAGCGGCTTTTTCCTGGTTCCTTGGCTTCGGGCCGGGGCCGTTCGTTGGTGGCTTTCCGGCGGCCGGGCACACATCCATCACGCTGTGGCGGCGCTCCAGCACGCAGGCTGACTGGGTGCAAGAGTTCGCCAACGACACGCATCATTTGCGCAGCGGCGGCCGGACCTGATGCGCGGTCTGTTTGGCCCGTTTGGCCCTTTTGGTTCGTTGGCCTTGCTGGCGCTGGCCGCAGCCACCGCACACGCCGAACCCCCGGACCAGGCGGGGCTGTCCTGCAGGGTCACTGCCCAGCGGGTGGCCGACAGCATGAGCCTGGAAGTCCAGTTCAGCAACACGGCCGAC
>JANOAM010000179.1:0-7846 GCA_031411215.1 Betaproteobacteria bacterium | reverse complement strand
TGTTGCAGCGCCTCAAGCTCGGCGTTGACGTGAATCCGAAGAGCTTGAAATGTGCGCGTTGCAGGGTCCTGGCCCGGCTCGCGGGTTTTGACTGCACGAGCCACGACCGCGGAAAGCTCACCGGTGCTGCGCACGGGAGAGCCGCCTTCGCGGCGAGCGACAAGCGCCTTTGCAATCGAAGCAGCAAACCGTTCTTCGCCATAGTCACGAATCACTCCTTCGATGTCGCGCACGTCCGCACGTGCCAGGTACTCGGCCGCCGTTTCGCCGCGCGTGGTGTCCATGCGCATGTCCAGCGGGGCGTCGTGGCGGAAGCTGAAACCCCGTTCGGGGTTGTCTATTTGCGGTGAGCTGACGCCCAGGTCGAGCAGCACACCGTCGACCGTCTTCACCCCCACACCGCTCAATTCGGCCGCCATGTCGCCAAAGCTGGCGTGGCAGATGGTGAAGCGCGGGTCGCTGATGCTGGCGGCCTCGGCCAGGGCTTCCGGGTCCTTGTCGAAGGCGATCAGCCGGCCCTCGGGCGACAGCTGCTGCAGCACGGCGCGCGAGTGCCCGCCGCGGCCGAAGGTGCCGTCCACATAGGTGCCCGCCGGCTGCGTCACCAGGGCCTCGACGGCCTCGGTCAGCAACACGGTGGTGTGGGACCATGCAGGCGCGCCGCTCACCGGATGACCATGTTGCGCAGCGCCTCGGGGCGGCCCTGCGCGATGGCTTGTGCTTCGCGTTCGTCGTAGCGGGCCATGTCCCACAATTCGAAGTGCGGACCGACCCCCATGAACTTCACATCCCTGTCCAGCCCGGCCCACTTGCGCAGCTCCGGCGGAATCAGCAGCCGCGCGGAGCCGTCGATGTCCACATCCGTCGCGCTGCCGATGAAGATGCGGCGCCAGGCGTCGTGTTCCTGGCTCAGTTCCAGCAGTTCCGCTTCGAACTTCTCCCACACGGGCAGCGGGTACAGGCTCAAGCAGCCGTCCGGGTTCTTGGCCACGACCATCTTGCCGGCGACGTTGGTGACGAGCAGGTCCAGCCAGCGGGCGGGCACCGTGATGCGCCCCTTCCCGTCCAGCGTGAGCACCGGACCACCTCTGAAGACCATGCCTGACACAAAAACCCACTTTCCTGCACCAGGTGCCACTGTACCCGAGCTTGCGGGGCGGGGTCAATGCGCCTGGACGGCAGAAAATTCAGTCAAATCAAGGACTTAGGCACTGCTCTGGAAGTCGATTCAGGCGTAAAAAATCGTTTGAAATGAAGGACTTGAAAAAGGGTCTGAAAGTGGTTTGTGAGCACATCAGCCTGATAAGGCTGTGTTTTTGAACATAACCCTCTTTTGATAGAGGCGCACCACACCGTGCTCGACAACGACCCACTCTGGAAACTGCGCCACGCCTTGATCGGCCTGGGCCTGGCACTGCTGCTGTCGGTGCTGGCTGCGGCGCTGGCAGGGCGTGTCATCGGTGACGCCTGGGGTGGCGACTACAACAGCCGCGTCATCACCTACGCCGTGCTGCTGCTGCACGTGGTGGTGGGCGCGGTGGTGCTGTTCGTGAAGCTGGCGCGCCACGAAACACGGCCGGTGAGTGCCGGCCGTGTGCTCACGTGGTTCATCAGCTTGTGGCTGTGGCCCGTGCTGTTTCTGGTCGTGAAGCTGGTGGCGCGCAAGGCGCCGCCTGCCTGAATCGATTCAGCTCATCACTGCGACTGCAGGATGCGCCGCCCGGAAGCCTGCTGCACCGGCCGCGCATTCATCGGGTACATGCGCGCGAACAGCTCGATCTGGTCCGGCGACATGGTCACCGGCTGGCGCATCACCACCCAGCGCACGTCTTCTGAACACGGCGGTGTGGTCAGCGAGCCCATGTAGGTGAAGTAGCGGCGGTCGGCCGGCAGCAGTTCGTCCAGGTTCAGCGGCATGCGTGCGGCCGCTTCCTCGCCCTTTTCCAGCGGCAGGCTGTTCCAGACTTTCTGGATCGCGACTTGCGGCAGCCCCTTGTCCACCAGGATGCCCACCACGGCCAGCTTGCCCATGTCGTCCTTGTGCACCAGGTGCACGGACATCTCGAACTGGCGCCCGTCGATGCGTTCTTCAGACGGCCGGTGGAAGTGGAACTGCACCAGGTCGTAGCGCTTGCCGCCGATCTCGATGCTGTTGCCCGGCGCAATGTTGGCCTGCACGGTGTGGCCGTTGTCGATGACGCCGAAGCGGCTGTCGGTGTAGCTGAACTTGACCGGGTCCAGGTCCACGGCCAGGCCGCCGCGGATGTCGATGGGGCTCTGGCGCTGGCCGCTGCTGCACAGCGAAAACTCCGGCTTCAGACCACCCCAGGTCTGCGGGCCGGCCGGGCCTTGGTAGGACCAGTGTGCAGCGCCGTGGCCCGCAGCTGCCGGCCCGGCACCGTGGCCTCCGGCCTTGGCCGGGCGCGGCGCGGCGTGGGCGCTGCCATGCGCGGCCGGCGCAGGCGCGGCAACCGTCTTGGCGACGACCTGCACATCCATCGGCCCGCCGCCTTCCGTGACCTTGCCGTTGCTGAGCTTGCCGGCCAGGCGCTGGCGCAAGGTGTCCAGGGGGTCGGCGGGCGGCGGCGCTGCAGGGGCGGCGGTGGCCACGGTGGTGGTGTGTTCGTCACCATGCTTGCCGCCCTTGCCGCCATCGGCCGACACCTTGGCGGGCTTGAGTTGCGGCACGTCAGAGGGCCAGGCGGCTTGCGGCAGGCTCAGCGCCAAGCCGGCCAGCAACGGCAGGGCGCTCAGCGGTCCGGCGTGGCGGCTGACGTGGGCAGTGAACTTCGAACAGGTGTGTGGGCGGACAGGGCTCATGCGGGTGCTCCTCGCCCGGTTTATCGGCCACCCCCGGGCCCAACTTGACCCCCGACCTCGTCCGTCTCGATGCGCGGCTTGACCCACAGCCAGGCCAGCGCGCCCACGCTGAGCATCGCGAACGAGGTGAGCGCCAGCGCCACCGTGGAATGCATCACCAGCGGCGCCAGCAAACCCGCCACGCCGGCATTGGCCAGACTGCCCACGCAGGCCTGCACGGAAGACGCCATGCCGCGGCGGTCCGGTGCCTGTTCCAGCGCCAGCAGCGTCACCACCGACACCTGCAGCGCCCAGCCGAAGGAGAACACCGCCACCGGCAACATGGCCCAGGCCGCATGCGGCGGGAACAGCAGGTTCAGCACCACGTTGACGGCCGACGTGGCCAGCATGATCACAAAACCGTGGCGGATCTGGTGCCGTGCCTTGGTGCGTCCGGCCATGCGGCCTGAGAACCAGGCCCCGCCCATGATGCCGGCGATGGACAGCATGAAGAACCAGAAGAAGTGCGTCGGCGCCAGTCGCAGGTGTTCACCCAGCCACACCGGCGCCGACAGCACGTACAAGAACATGCCGTTGAACGGCACGCCGCTGGCCAGCACCAGGGCCATGAATCGCGGGTTGCGCAGCATCTGCGCGTAGCCGCGCATCAGGTTGGCCACTTTGAGCGGCTGGCGCTGGGCGGCCGGCAAGGTCTCCGGCAGCCAGCGCGCTGTCACAGCCCACAGCGCCGCACCCAGCACGGCCAGCATCCAGAAGATGGCGTGCCAGCCCAGCCACGCATACAGCAGCCCACCGAAGAGCGGCGCCACCGCCGGAGCGACGCCGAAGAACAGCGTCACCTGCGACATCATGCGTTGGGCGTCGGCAGGCTTGTAGAGGTCGCGGATCAGCGCACGCGACACCACCATGCCCACACCTGCGCTCATGCCCTGCAGGGCGCGGAACAGCACCAGCAGGCCGATGCTGTTGGACAGCGCGCAGCCGACCGACGCCAGCGTGAACACCGCGACGCCAACCAGCACCACGGGCCGGCGGCCCAGGCTGTCGGCCAGCGAACCGTGGAACAGGTTCATCACGGCAAAGCCCAGCAGGTAGCTGGACAGCGTCTGCTGCATCTGCAGCGGCGTGGCACCGACCGATTGAGCGATGCCGGCAAAGGCTGGCAGGTAGGCGTCAATGGAAAACGGGCCCAGCATGCCCATGCAGGCCAGCAGCAGGGCCAGGGTCCAGCGCGGGCCCGCCCAGGCGTCGCGCGGGGTCATGGTGGTTGGGCTCAATGGGGAAACGCCGGAGCGGTCAAAAAAAAGTGTGAAGCAGACCGATAAGCCGGATTCTGTGCGGTGGCACTCCTTGCGAAGCACCACCGTGACCGCCATTCCTCTGGGCCGGAGATCACCCTCCGGCTCGGTGCTACCTACCCGCACACTCCCCGGGCCAGGTCAACGTGTGCCTACTTGGTATTGCTGCGCGTAGAGATTGCCCGTTTCACCCAGACCGGGGCTTTGCCCCGGTCTGGGTGGCTGCTTGCGCAGAACACCCGACTTGGGACCCTGGTCTGACTCGTCTCTGTTGCTCTGATCCTCACCTCACGGTGGACAGCCGTTAGCTGCTACGCCGCCCTGTGCAGTCCGGACTTTCCTCCAGTGCCGTGTTTCCACGATCGCACCAGCGGCGGTCTGGTCTGCTTCACGGCTGGCATTGTCGCAGCCCCGGCTGAGCGGCCGGATCAGATGGACATGCGCTCGCGTGCGCTTTCGGCTTCCATGTCCTTGCCGAGGCCGCGCTGGACGATTTCGCCGCGCTCCATCACCAGGTACTGGTCGGCCAGTTCGGCGGCGAAGTCGTAGTACTGCTCCACCAGCACGATGGCCAATGGCGACCCGTTCATGCCGCGGTCGGCCAGCATGCGCAGCGCGCGGCCTATGTCCTTGATGATGCTGGGTTGGATGCCTTCGGTCGGCTCGTCCAGCATCAGCACCTGCGGGCCCGCGGCCAGGGCGCGGGCGATGGCCAGTTGCTGCTGCTGGCCGCCGGACAAGTCACCGCCCCGGCGCCCGATCATCTGCCTGAGCACGGGGAACAGTTCAAAGAGCTGCGGCGGCACCTCGGCGCTGCCCGGCTTCGTGGCCAGGCCCATGCGCAGGTTCTCGTCCACCGTCAGACGGCCAAAGATCTCACGGCCCTGGGGCACGTAGCCGACACCACGCTTCACGCGCTCGTAGCTGGGGGCCCGGGTGATGTCGTGCCCGGCCAGCACCACGGTGCCGGCCTTCACCGGCACCACCCCCATCAGGCTCTTCAGCAGCGTGGTCTTGCCGACGCCGTTGCGGCCCAGGATGACGGTCACCTCGCCTAGCCTGGCCTCGAAGGAGACGTTGCGCAGGATGTGGCTGCCGCCGTAGTACTGGTTGAGGCCGTCGACCTTGAGGATGGTTTCACCGGCCAAGGTAGACCTCCACCACTTTCTCGTTGTTCTGCACGTCCTTCAGCAAACCCTCGGCCAACACCGACCCTTCGTGCAGCACCGTCACCTTCTTGCGGCCTTCGGTCAACTGGTCCACGAACTTCATGTCGTGTTCCACCACCACCAGGGAGTGTTTGCCTTCCAGCGCCAAGAACAGCTCGGCTGTGCGCTCGGTTTCTTCGTCGGTCATGCCCGCCACCGGCTCGTCCAGCAGCAGCAGTTTCGGGTCCTGCATCAGCAGCATCCCAATCTCCAGCCACTGCTTCTGGCCGTGGCTGAGCAGGCCCGCGGTGCGCTGGGCTTCGTCCTTCAGGTGGATCAGCGCCAGCACCTCGCCCATGCGGTCCAGCTGTTCGCCGCTCAAGCGGTGGAACAGCGCGGCGCGCACGCTGCGGTCGGCCTTCAAGGCGAGCTCCAGGTTCTCGAAGACGCTCAGCTGTTCGTAGACCGTGGGCTTCTGGAACTTGCGGCCGACGCCGATCTGCGCGATCTGCGGTTCGCTCAAACGCAGCAGGTTGATGTTGCTGCCGAAGAAGACGGTGCCGCTGTCGGGCCGGGTCTTGCCGGTGATGCAGTCCATCATCGTCGTCTTGCCCGCGCCATTGGGGCCAATGATGCAGCGCAGTTCGCCCACGTTGATGGTCAGGCTCAGGTTGTTGAGGGCGCGGAAGCCGTCGAAGCTGACGGTGATGCCGTCCACGTACAGCGCGACGCCCTGGCCGAAGTAGACCGCCTCGTCCTGCACCAGGGCACCGGTCCTGGCGCGGTGTTCGGCCAGCTTCTGGGCGCCAGCTTCCATCAAGTCAGGCGTCATGTCCGCTCTTCCTTCTTGCGCTTGAACAGACCCACGATGCCGTTGGGCAGGAACAGCGTCACCGCGATGAAGAGCGCCCCCAGGAAGAACAACCAGAACTCCGGAAACGCGACCGTGAACCAGCTCTTGGCGCCATTGACGAAGAAGGCGCCGACGATGGGGCCGATCAGCGTGGCACGCCCGCCCACCGCGGCCCAGATGGCGATCTCGATGCTGGCCGCCGGGCTCATCTCGCCGGGGTTGATGATGCCCACCTGCGGCACGTAGAGCGCACCGGCCACGCCGCACATGACGGCGCTCAGCGTCCAGATGCTCAGCTTGTAGGCCACGGGGTTGTAGCCGGTGAACATGACCCGTGTCTCGGCGTCGCGTATGGCCTGCAGCACACGCCCGTACTTGCTTTGCACGATGGCACGCGCCATCACGAAGAAGGCGATCAGCACCAGCCCGCTCAGCACGCACAGCAGCACACGCATGCTGGGCGTGGTGACGGGTGTGCCCAGGATGCGCTTGAAGTCCGTGAAGCCGTTGTTGCCGCCAAAACCAGTTTCATTGCGGAAGAACAGCAGCATGGCGGCAAAGGTCAGCGCCTGCGTGATGATGCTGAAGTACACACCCTTGATGCGGCTGCGGAAGGCGAAGAAACCGAAGACGAAAGCCAGCAGGCCGGGCACCAGCAGCACGAACAGCATCTGTGCGGCGAAGCTGTCGCTGAATGCCCAGGCCGCCGGGTATTCCTTCCAGTTCAGGAACACCATGAAGTCCGGCATGTCGGACTTGTACTGGCCGTCGCGGCCGATCTGGCGCATCAGGTACATGCCCATCGCGTAGCCGCCCAGCGCGAAGAACAGGCCGTGGCCCAGCGACAGGATGCCGGTGTAGCCCCAGATCAGATCCATGGCCAGCGCGCAGATGGCGTAGCAGAGGATCTTGCCCAAGAGGCTCACGTAGAAGTCGCTGAGGTGGAAGAGGTTGCCGTCCGGCACCACCAGGTTCAGCACCGGCACCACCACGGCCATGAACACCAGGGCTGCGAACACCGCGCCCCAGGCCTTCAGCGACAGGATCTGCGTCTTCATTCGGCGCTCCGTCCCTTGAGGGCGAAGATGCCCTGGGGCCGCTTCTGGATGAAGATGATGATGAAGGCCAGCACCATGATCTTGGCCAGCACCGCGCCCTGCCAGCCTTCCAGCAACTTGTTCAGCACACCCAGCCCCAGACCAGCGTAGACCGTGCCGGCGATCTGCCCGACACCACCCAGCACCACCACCATGAAGCTGTCCACGATGTAGCCCTGGCCCAGGTCCGGCCCCACGTTGCCGACCTGGCTCAGTGCGCAGCCCGCCAGGCCCGCGATGCCGGCGCCCAGCGCAAACGCGTAGGTATCGACACGCGCGGTGTTGACGCCCACGCAGGACGCCATGCGGCGGTTCTGCGTCACGCCGCGCACGAACAGGCCCAGCCGCGTCTTGCCGATCAACAGCGCCATGCCCGCCAGCACCAACGCCGCGAAGGCCAGGATGGCGATGCGGTTGTAGGGCAGCACCAGGTTCGGCAGCACCTGCACACCGCCCGACAGCCACGCGGGGTTCTCCACCCCCACGTTCTGCGCGCCGAAGACCGAGCGCACCAGCTGCTGCAGCATCAAGCTGATGCCCCAGGTGGCGAGCAGCGTCTCCAGCGGCCTGCCGTACAGCCAGCGCAGCACGCCGCGCTCCAGCACCGCGCCGACCGCCGCGGCGGCCAGG
>JANOAM010000178.1:0-2624 GCA_031411215.1 Betaproteobacteria bacterium | reverse complement strand
CGCCGCCGCCGACGGCCGCGCGGAAGAAGCGTTGAGCGGCCTGGCGCGTGGCTTCTTCTACGCCGGCGCGCGCAGCGTGCTGGTGACGCACTGGGCCGTCGAAACCGAAAGCGCCATGCTGCTGACCACGCAGACCTTCGGCCACTACACGAGCAACCCCTATGCCGGCAAAGCCGAAAGCCTGCGCCAGGCCATGCTCAGCGTTATGGCCCAGCCGCGCTTCAGCCACCCGGCCTATTGGGCGCCCTATGCGCTGGTGGGCGACGGGTCGCGATGACCAGGCTGGCGCGTCACTGACCCTGGCCAGCAAGGAGGATGGACTTGATTTCCAGACGTGAAGTGATGGCGGCCGGCCTGGCGTGCAGCGTGCCAGCTTGGGCCCAAGGCTCTGGCAACCGCGTGGCCTTGGTCATTGGCAATGCGGCCTATGCCGCAGCACCCTTGCCCAATGCGGCCAACGACGCCAAGGCCATGAGCGCGGCGCTGCGCGGCATGGGCTTTGAAGTGATCGAGGTGCGTGACGCTGGCAAGCAGCGCATGGAGGAAGGCATCACGCTGTCGCGCGCCATGCTGCAGGGCCGCAGCGGTGTGGGCCTGCTGTACTACGCAGGCCATGGGCTGCAGGTGGACTGGCGCAACTACATGGTGCCGGTGGACGCGCAGATGGCGTCCGCGGCTGATGTGCCCAAGGCCGCTGTGGACATCCAGGGCGCCATCGACGCGTTTCGCTCCGCGGGAAATCGCATGAACATCGTGGTGCTGGATGCCTGCCGCGACAACCCGTTCAGCAGCGCAGCCACGGGCAAAGGTTTGGCACCGCTGGATGCGCCGCCGGGCACTTATCTGGCCTATGCCACGGCGCCGGGCAACTACGCCGAAGACGGCGACACGGAGGGTGGCAACGGCCTGTACACACGCTACCTGCTGAAGGAGCTTCAGCGCCCTGACGCCAAGATCGAAGAGATCTTCAGGCGCGTGCGTTTCCAGGTGCGGCAGGCCAGCAAGGGGCGGCAGGTGCCGTGGGACATGTCGAGCCTGGAGGACGAATTTGTCTTTGCTACGGGGCGCAAGGCCGAGACCGAGTCACGCAGCGGGCGCGAGCAAGCCTTTCTGCGGGAGCGCGAAGAGTGGGAGCGCATCAAGGCTGGTTCAAGTGGCGACGAACTGTATGCATTCCTGCAACGGAATCCGAATGGCGCATTCGCGGAGCAGGCTCAATTTCGGCTTGAACGGCTGGCGCTGTCAGGCGTCGAAGCCCAGCGCCTGCCCCAGCAGCCTGCTGTGCTGCCGATCTTGCGAGACCGCTATCGGGTTGGCGATGAGTTTGAATACGACGTGTCGGACTTCTACGAACGGACTGTGAAAGTTGAGACCAAGCTCGTCACGGCGGTCTTGCATGATCGGGTAGAGGTCAATCAGGGCGCTGAGACCTGGGACCTCATGGGCAACTTCATCAAAAACAGCTTGGGTGACCGCAGCCCTGCAAGAGTCTTCTTTCCTGCCGAGCTTTACCTGGGTAAGTCGTGGCGAACCGACTACGTCATTCGGCACCCAGAAGGTCAAGACACGCTGTTCTACAACTGCCGAGTCGTTGCACTGGAGGATGTTGAGGTGCCGGCTGGCCGGTTTCGCGCCTATCGAATTGAGGCCTCCGGATGGGGAGGAGGCTCGAACGGCAGCAACTATCAACTGAATGAGAGTTACTGGGTCGATCCAGGCGTTTTCGTCCGAATCAAGTCGGTCTGGGTTCAACGCGCGAACGGAAGGATTGCTTCGAGCTCGCGCTATTGGCTGCGAGCCTTCCGCCAGGTGGTGCGATAGTTCTGGTTCAAGGATCGACCATCCCCACAATCGCCCCCACCGGCACCGCCCCGCTCAGCCGCCCCACTTCCCGCCCGCCCACGACCTTCACCAGCGTCGGGATGCTGCGGATGCCATAGCGTCGGCTCAGTTCCGGGTTCTCGTCGCTGTTGACCTTCACCAGCAGCGCACGGCCTTTCAGCTGCGCCGCCGCCTGCTTGAAAGCCGGCGCCATCATCTGGCAGGGACCGCACCAGGCGGCCCAGAAGTCCACCAGCACGGGCAGCTTGGTTTCGTCCACCACGGCGTCGAAGTTGGCGTCCGTCAGCTCAATGGGCTGGCCGGCGATCAGCGGCTGGCCGCACTTGCCACAGTTCGGGTCGTCGTCCATGCGTTCGGCCGGCAGGCGGTTGGTGGCGCCGCAATGCGGGCAGGGCAGCTGGATGCGCGTGTCGTTCATGGTGATGCGTACTTGGGTATCCCGCGGCGCGTTTCAAGCCAGTCGCTTGGCCATCGTGTCGCCCACAAAGCGCATGAAGGCGCGCACACGCGCGGTTTCGCGCAGGTCCGGGTGCGTCAGCATCCATACCGGCACGCTCAGGTCCGGGATCACGTCGCTCACCGCCACCAGTTCCGGATGTTTGTCCTCCATGAAGCTGGGCAGGATGCCCACGCCAACCCCCGTGCGCAGCATGGCCGCCACGGCGTTGAAGATGTCCACACGCACACGCACCTGCGTGGGCACCAGGTGCTGGCGCATCCACTGGTCGTAGACGCGGTGCACGCCGTCGCGCTCAAAGGCCACCCAGGGCGCGTCGCGCAGC
>JANOAM010000177.1:0-3905 GCA_031411215.1 Betaproteobacteria bacterium | reverse complement strand
GCGCATCGGCATGGACACCATCCAGACGCGTGTGCAGTGCCTCACTGGCTGGCTGCTGACGCAACTGCTGGCCCTGCGCCACGGCAACGGCCGGCCCCTGGTGCGGCTCTACGGCCCGGCCAACATGGTGGACCGCGGCGGCACCGTGACCCTGAATTTCTACGACCCCGAAGGCCACCTGGTGGACTACCGGCGGGTGGAAGAACTGGCGGCAAAGGAACGGATCTCGCTGCGCACCGGCTGCTTCTGCAATCCCGGCGCGGGTGAGACCGCCGAAGGCATCGTGGAAGACGATCTGCGCGCCGGCGTGGCGGATGCGGGTACGCAGATCAGCCTGCCGCGTTTCCTGCAGTTCCTGCAGAACCATGGCGGCAAGAGCGCGGGCGCCATCCGCGTGTCGCTGGGCCTGGCCAGCAACTTCGCCGACGTGGAACGCTTCCTCGCCTTTGCCGCCGGCTTCCGCGACCAGACGGCGCTGACCATCGGCACGGTGTCCTTCGACATCGAGTCCTGCCGCGTGGTGCGCGACGGCGGCTGAACCACCCAGCCTCCGGGCGCAGGTCGGTACGGGGGCGCACAGACCTCCACGCCAGCGGCATGACAGGCTCGGCAGGCACGGCGGGGACCCAGTTCCCGCCACTTGCCCCTGCATCCATTGGAGACCCCTATGAAGAAACTTCTGCGCTTCGGACTGACCTCGGTCGGTTTGGCGGTGGGCGCGCACGCCGCCGCACAAGTCACGTTCTACGAGCGTGAGGACTACAAAGGCAGGTCCTTCACCGCTGACGGTGAAGTGGACAACCTGCGGCGCCAGGGCTTCAACGACCGGGCTTCTTCTGCGGTGGTGAAAGGCAACCGCGGGGACCGTTGGGAAGTGTGCGAAGACTCGCGCTTCCGCGGCCGCTGCGTGGTGCTGCAGCCAGGCCCTTACGCGTCGCTGGCAGCCATGGGCCTGAACGACCGCGTCACATCGGTGCGCGCCGTGGACCGCCGCAACCCGCCCGTCCCGCCGCCCGCAGCAACTGGCCAGATCGACTTCTATGAAAGCGAGGGCTTCCAGGGACGGTCGTTCACCGCCAATGAGCCGATGCCCGACCTGCGCCGCAGCGGCTTCAACGACCGCGCCAATTCGGCGGTGGTCACCGGCGGACTCTGGGAGATCTGTTCGGACACGAATTTCGGTGGCCCCTGCACCGTGCTGCGGCCGGGGCAATACCCGTCGCTCGCAGCGCTGGGCCTGAACGACCGCATCTCGTCGGTGCGCGCCGTTGACCGGCGCAACCCGCCCGTCCCGCCGCCCGCAGCGACTGGCCAGATCGACTTCTATGAAAACGAAGGCTTCCAGGGGCGGTCGTTCACCGCCAATGAGCCGATGCCCGACCTCCGCCGCAGTGGCTTCAACGACCGCGCCTCTTCGGTGGTGGTCACCGGCGGACGCTGGGAGATCTGTTCGGACACAAACTTCGGTGGCCCGTGCACCGTGCTGCGGCCGGGGCAATACCCGTCACTCGCCGCGCTGGGCTTGAACGACCGCATCTCGTCGGTGCGGGCTGCCAACCGGGGGGAAAGTGAAGACCCGCGGCCGATGCCGCCCCCGGTCACGCCGGGCCCTGTCAGCCGCATCATCTTCTACGAAAACGAAAGCTTCCAGGGCCGCAGCATGAGTGCCGATGGCGCTGTGGACGACTTCCGGCGCAGCGGCTTCAACGACCGCGCCTCATCGATCGTGGTCAGTGGCGGGCGCTGGGAAGCGTGCCAGGACGCGCGCTACGGCGGCGCCTGTGTCGTGCTGCGTCCGGGCCAGTACGCCTCGCTGGCCGCGATGGGCATGAACGACCGCATCTCGTCGGTGCGCAGGGTGGAACGCGACACGAACGTGGACGAGCGCCGCTATGCGCCGCTGCCCATGGTGTCGCGCGACTACGGCCGCCGCGATGAAGAACGGGTGTATCAGGCCACCGTCACCTCGGTACGTGCCGTGGTGGAAGACTCGGGCGAGCGCTGCTGGGTGGAACCGCAGCAGGTGGTGCAGGAACGCGGCAACAACCCCAACGTGCCCAGAGCGCTGCTGGGTGCGGTGATTGGCGGCATCCTGGGTCACCAGGTAGGCGGCGGCACGGGCAAGGACGTGGCCACCGGAGTGGGTGTTGTCGCCGGCGCGGCCATCGGCGCCAACTCAGGCCGTGGGGACGACGCGCAGCAGGTCGTCACGACACAGAACGTCCAGCGCTGCAGCCGCAATCCCAGCCAGGCGCACGCCGCCTATTGGGATGTGACCTACACCTTCCGCGGGCAGGAATACCGGGTGCAGATGACCCAAGCGCCGGGCCGTACCGTCACCGTCAACGAACAGGGCGAACCGCGCGCCTAAGAAAGTCAGCGCCGCGCCCGTGCGCGGCGCTGGTGGCTTCAACGCGAGCCGGTGACCTCAATGTCGACGCGGCGGTCGGGTTGCAGGCAGGCGATCAGCTTGGGCGTGGCCTTGTTGCCCGGGCACGCGCCTGCTGATGTGACGGGTGACGATTCACCCTTGCCCACCACATTCACCTTGTCGGCCCCAAAGCCGCCCGCGCTCACCAGGTAGGCCTTGACGGCCTCGGCACGGCGCAGCGACAGGCGCTGGTTGTAGTCCGGGCGGCCCAGGCGGTCGGTGTGGCCCTCGACGCTGATCACGTCGAACTGCGTACCGCGTGTGTCGGCCGCAAACTTGTCCAGGGCCTGGCGCCCTTCGGGCTTGATCGTCGATTGGTCAAAGCCAAACAGCGACTCTGCCGAGAACGAGACACGGCGGCGCACGGGTGGGGCCACGATGGGGGCGGGCGGGGGAGGTGCAGGCACCACCACCGGCGGCGGCAGAGCCTTGGCAACCGGCACCGGTTGGGGCTGCACCACCACAGGCGGCGGCGGGGGAGGCGGCGGCACGTAGGCCGGCGCAGCAGCGTAGCGCGGCGCGGCCTCTGCGGCACGGCCGAAGGGGAAGACCAGGCTCAGGGACGCGACGTTGACGCCACCATGGTTGCCCACCGCGTCGTTGACGCGGTAGTGCTCGCCCTCCAGGCGCATCATGAAATTGCGGCTGAAGGCGTACTGCAGCCCGGCGCCGGCTTTGTAGTTGACCTCGCGCTTGCTCGGGTTGGGGTTGAGCACGGCCACCGCACCGGTGCCGCTGAAGGCGTCGCGGGCCTGCGCAGCCTGCACGCCGACGCGGCCCAGCAACGACCAGCGGTCGCCCAGCGGCAGCGCGCCCACCAGGTCCAGGCCCACGCCGCGCAGCCGGATCTGGCCATGCAGCGTGCCCGCCGGCGAGGTGGTGGCGTCAAAGCCGAATTGGCCCAGGTCGAAGTAACTCGCTTCCAGTCCGATGTTGCGGTTGATCTGGTAGCCACCAAACAGCCGGAACGCCTTGCCGCGCTGGTCGCGCTGGAAACTGGAGGTGGTCAGGCCGGCGCCGAGCAAGCTGGCGGCGATGCGGTCCTGGTCGATCTTGGCTTGCGATGCACCGGCTGAGATGCCGCCGTAGAGGTAACTCTCGTCTTGTGCAAGCGCGGTGCCTGCGGCCAGCGGGCCGAGGCCCGCCAGTGCGATCAGGCCGGGCAGGCCCAAGATGGGGTTGGTAGTCATGGGCGTCTTTCGGTTATGCCGGCTCATGGCGCGACGATGGTGGTGTTGACCAGCGTCACCGACGCGGTCAGGCCGATGGCACGGCCGATGAGCGTGGTCTGCACGGTCTGGCCCGCGGTCGAGACGGTCACGCCGGCGGGCGCGATGATGGTGCCGACCATGGTGCTGCCGACCTCGATGCGCGCGGCGCTGCCGACCTGCCAGAACACGTTGCGGGCTTGTGCGCCGTTGATCAGCACGACGCTGCGCGGCGTGGCCAGCAGGCCCACGGTCAGCGCGGACGC
>JANOAM010000176.1:0-1643 GCA_031411215.1 Betaproteobacteria bacterium | reverse complement strand
CTGCACCAGGCAGTCGCTCAGGCGCTCGGGGTACCAGCGCAAGGCTTCGGTGGAACGCACGAGCGTCGTGCCGTCGGCGCGCTCTTCGATTGAAGCTTCCACACAGCCGCCCACCATGGCGTCGCGGTAACGGGGTGGGCTTGTCGAGGTGCTGTTCATGATGACTTCACCACCTTGCCTGCGCGCCCTTCCAGGAAGTCACGCAGGCGGGTTTGCGCTTCGGGTGTGCTCTCGGCCACCGCCGCCATCAGCGATTCGGTGAACAGGCCTTCGCTCTGCGACTGGTCGGCAATGCGCGGCAGCGCGTGCATCACCGCGAAGTTGCTCATGGGTGCGTTCTGCGCCAGGCGTTCGGCCAGTTCGATGGCCCGCGGTACCGCCTGGCCTTCGTCCACCACGTATTGCGACAGGCCCACCGCCAAGCCTTCTTCGGCGTCGTAGACACGGCCGGTCATCATCAAGTCCGTCATGCGCGCCACGCCGATCAAGCGCGGGATGCGCGCCGAGCCGCCACCGCCCACAAAGATGCCACGCTGGCCTTCCGGCAGGCCGTAGTAGGTGCTGCGGTCGGCCACGCGGATGTGGCAGGCCGAGGCCAGTTCCAAGCCACCACCCACCACCGCACCATGCAGCGCCGCCAGCACCGGCACGCGGCCGAATTGGATGGCGTCAAAAGCCGCGTGCCACATGCGCGAATGCAGCACGCCACTGTGGATGTCGCGCTCCACCAGTTCCGACAGGTCCAGCCCCGCGCAGAAGTGCGCGCCCTCGCCGCTGATGACCGCCGCGCGTGTCTCGTCGGGCAGGTTCAGCAACGCGGTGTGCAGTTGCTGGATCAACGGGTCGCTCAGCGCGTTGCGCTTGGCGGGGCGGTTGAGGCGGACATGGGCGATGGCGCCGCGGGTGCTGATGTCCAGCAGCGGCAGCGTGGCCAACAATCCGCTGACAGGCTTGAAGGTGTCGGGCATGGGTGTCTCCAGAACCTCTAAGATAGTTTCAATCATGAACTATGTGATTGGTAGAAACCCGCAGAAATTACAGCTGCTGCGGTGGAAGAATCTCAGGGCGCCTAGTTTCCGAGCTATCCATTTGATTTCAAAGCGGAACCAAATAGCCAGCAAGGCCGCACCCACCCGGAGCCCCGCGATGAAGACCGAAGACCTGATCGCCATCGACATCCACACCCACGCCGAGGTGTCCTGCCGCAACCCCTTCGACAGCTACGGCGAGGAGTACGACCGCGCCGCCGACAAGTACTTCGGCAGCAACCGCCGACCGACCATTGACGAGACGGTGGCCTACTACCGCGAAAGGAAGATCGGCCTGGTGATGTTCACCGTGGACAGCGAAGCCCAGTTGGGCCGCCGGCGCATCCCGAACGAGGAGATCTGCGACGCCGCAGCGGCCAACAGCGACATGATGCAGGCCTTCGCCAGCATCGACCCGCACAAGGGCAAGATGGGCGCACGCGAGGCGCGGCGGCTGATCACCGAACACGGTGTCAAGGGCTTCAAGTTCCACCCCACGGTGCAGGGCTTCCTGCCCTACGACAAGATGGCCTGGCCGCTGTACGAGGTGATTGCGGAATACCAGCTGCCCGCCATCTTCCACAGCGGCCACAGCGGCATTGGCAGCGGCATGCG
>JANOAM010000175.1:0-2536 GCA_031411215.1 Betaproteobacteria bacterium | reverse complement strand
TGAAAGACGGCCGCATGAAGAGCAAGGAAGAAGTCGTGCAGGGCGGCGTGGCGGCTTTTCCGGGCACGCTGCCCATGCTGTTCAACGGCGCCAACTTTGGGAAGTTGGTGTTGCAGGTGGCGGTGGCTTGAAATGGCGCTGGCCTGCGGGTTGAAACGGCACGGGCCTGACTGCTGCTACGGCTTCTTCTTGAGCACTTCCGCCACGCCGCGTTTCATGCCGCGTTCCACCAGTGCGCGCAGGGTGCGTACCTTCTCTTCGGGCGGCATGGCGTTCCACGGGTCGGCCGCTGGCTTCTGTTCACGTGAGCCCCAGGCATAGGACTCGCGCACGTCGTAGGTGTTGACGATGTCGCCGGACATCGCATCCATCAGCGTCAGGCGGATTTGCGTGTAGGGAGCCATCAGGCCGGTGGTCAGCGCGCCTGTGGCGGTGCTGCGCATCGTGTACAGGGTGTCCATGTAGAAGCCGATGCCGTCCACCATGCCGCGGCCGATGTCGATGTTGTCGCCGGTGCTGGCGTTGATGGCGCCCCGGTGGCGCGTGACGATCAGCAGGTGGGTGAGCTTGTTTTCCTCCAGCGTCTTTACCAGCCAGCCCGGCAATTCAGCCCGCGTGGCGCCGTCAGCCAGGTTGCGCTGCTCAGCCGGTGTCATGGCGGTGGGCGAGACGAAGAGTTCAACTCGGGCCGCCGGCAGCTCGCTTTGCAGCACCTCGCGCGCGGTGCGCAGGGCGATGCGGTCAAAGCCTATGCCCTTGAAGTCCAGCGACTCGTTGCCACGGGCTTCGACGCGGGTGGCGCCCGGTTTGTCCTCAGGCCAGGCCGCCTGGACGCTGTCGCCCAGAAAGGAAAAGACTCCCAATGCCTTGATCGCCGTCTGGGCCTGGGCGCCGGTCGCCAGTGCGGCTGAGAAGATGACCCACAGGGCCAGCATGTTTCGTCTGTTCATGGTCTTTTTCTCCCTGATGCAGAGGTAGGTTGCCGTCATCAACGCGGCTTGAACAAGTCCTCGGCGCCTCGGGCAACGGTCTTGTTCAACAACTGTTGCAGCGCTTGTGCCTTGCCGGCGCGGTCCAGAAAGAGCCATGGATTGGGCGCCTCTGGAGCCGGCGGCCCGACCACGATGCCTTCGCTGAGGCTGCTGCTGTTCACCACGCTGTGGTCGGCCATGTTGACCAGGGTCAGGCGCAATTGGACGAAGGGGGCCAGGTAGCCCGACGCCGTTGCGCCCGTGGTCACGTTGGTCGTGCGGCCGTCCGTGCTGACAAAGAAGCCGATGCCGGAGACGCGGTTGTTGCCCACGACTTCGCTCCTGGCGGTGCGGAACTCCATGGCGCCCACATAGCTGGTGATGATCAGCACATGGCTCAATGACGCGGTGCTGGCCGCCTGGTTGACCCAGCTGGGCAGTTCGCCGTGGCGGCCCGCGGCGGTGCCGATCTGAACCTGGTCTTCCACACTCACCTGTTCCGGTGCGCGGTGCAGGCTCACTTGGGCCTGTGGCAGCCGGGCCTGGAGGGTGGTTTGCGTGACACCCAGGGCAATGTCGTCCATGCCCACGTCCTTGAACATCACTTCCTGCAGGTCGCGCGCCACGATGCGGACCGAATTGCCCAGCAACGAGAAGATGCCCAGCCGCTGGACTGGTGCGGGTTCAGCGTGTAGCCATGCTGGCGCGGACCAGGCGGCGGCCCCTGCCGACCCTGCGATCCATAAGGCCGTTCTTCGTTTCATGCGGATTCGCTCCCTGACCGGGCCTGCCTGCCGAAATGGGCGGCCTGGAACGATTGTCACCGCCCTCGGCGCAGCAGGTCGCCCGCGTCAACCCCAGGCCAGCGTTCAGCCGAAACCGTAAAGCGCGGCCGGGTTGTCCACCAGCATGCGCTGCCAGATGGCCGCGTCACCTAGCGCGGCTTCGGCCCAGGCGTACAACTCGCTCACATCGGGCTCCGGCTTGATGTTGGGGTGCGGCCAATTGCTGGCCCACAGGCAGCTTTGCGGATAGGCCTGCGCCAGGGTGTGCACCAGCGGCGCCACGTCGGCGTAGGCCGGCGGGCCGCTCTTCGAACTTTCATAGGGCGCGGAAAGTTTGATCCAGGCCTGGCCGTGGTCCAGCACGCCGCGCAGCGCGGCAAAGGCTTCGTGATCGGTGCTGACGGGGCCGCCCAGGAACTTGCCGATGTGGTCGATGACCAGGCGGCAGGGCAGGCGCTTGAGCCGTTCGGCATGTTGCGGGAATTCCCGACCGTCGATCTGCAGGTTGATGTTCCAGCCCAGCGGCGCGATGCGCTCGGCGATGGGTTCCAATGCCGCCCACGGCAGCACACCGCCGGCCAGCATCATGAAACGCACGCCGCGCATGCCGGCTGCGTGCAGGCGCTGCAGTTCTTCATCGCTCACATCGGGTGCGACAACCGCGATGCCGCGCGCACCAGGGCCCAGCTGCGCCATCGCGTCCAGCGTGCAGCCGTTGTCGAAGCCGTAGCCCGTGGGCTGCACGACGATCACACGCTGCAAACCCAGCCGGCGCTGCAC
>JANOAM010000174.1:0-5966 GCA_031411215.1 Betaproteobacteria bacterium | reverse complement strand
ACCGTCCAACGACCTGGACGTGGAAACCCTGCGCGCGCTGGAAGAAGCGTTGCTGGAATTTGCCGGCAGCGCCATGGTCATCAGCCACGACCGCTGGTTCCTGGACCGCATCTGCACCCACATCCTGGCCGCCGAAGGCGACAGCCAGTGGGTCTTCTTCCCCGGCAACTACCAGGAATACGAGGCCGACAAGGTGCGGCGCCTGGGTGAAGAGGGCGCGCGGCCCAAGCGCATGCGCTTCAAGCCGATACGCTGAACGCGAGCCCTCGGACGGCTTGCGCAAGGTCAAGGAACAGGCGGCTACGGCCGCCTTTGTCTTGGCGGCCCGGGTCGGCGCAGACACACTACGGTGGTGGCGCCCGCACCGGAGAAGACCTGATGAAGTTGGCCTGGACCCTGACGGCACTGGCCTTGCTCGCGGGCTGCAACCGCATGCCCGAAGAAGCCCCCATGGGCGGTTACGCCGAGGCCGACCTGATCTACATCGCCGCCACCTCGCCGGGCGTGCTGCAGTCGCTGAACGTCAAACGCGGCGACCACGTGCAGCGCGGCCAGACCCTGTTCACGCTGGAAACCGACGAGCAGGCCTACACGCGCGACGCCGCCCAGGCCCGGCGCGAGAAGGCCGACGCGCAGCTGGCCAACCTGCGCAAGGGCAAGCGGCCCGAAGAGCTGCGCGCTGCCGAGCAGCAGTTGAGCCAGGCGCAGGCCGCGTTGTCGGCGTCGGAGTCCGCGTTGAAGCGGCAGCGTGGACTGGTCGCACAAGGTTATGTCTCACCCTTGCACCTGGAAGAACTGAGCGCCGCCCGCGACCGCGACGCCGCCCGCGTGCGTGAACTTCAAGCCCAGCTGGCCCTGGCCCACCAGGCCGCGCGCAGCGACGAGGTGGCCGCTGCCGCCGCCGAAGCCCGCGGCAGCGCCGCCGACCTGGGCCTGGCGCGCTGGCGTGAAGGCCAGCGCTCGCGCAGCGCGCCGGCCGACGCGGTCGTCTTCGACGTGATGAACCGCAACGGTGAATTTGTCGCTGCGGGCGCGCCCGTGGTGACCTTGCTGCCGGCCGGTGCGCTGAAGCTGCGCTTCTACGTGCCGGAGTCCCAGTTGCCACAAGCCGTGGTCGGACACGACGTCACTGTGGCTTGCGACGGTTGCAGTGCGGCCATCACCGCGCGCATACGCTGGGTGTCGCCCCAGGCCGAGTTCACACCACCCGTGATCTACGGTGCCAGCAGCCGCGCCAAGCTGGTCTATCTGGTGGAAGCCGAGCCTGCCGCGAACAGCACCCTCAAGCCTGGCCAGCCGGTGGACGTGCGCTTTGCCAAGGCCCCAGCGCCGTGAGCGAAGACTTTGCGATCGACGTGCGCGGCCTGACCAAGCGCTTCGGTCCTCGCACGGTGGTGGACGACCTGGCCATCCGCGTGCGCCGCGGCGAGATTTGCGGCTTCCTAGGGCCCAACGGCAGCGGCAAAACCACCACCATCCGCATGCTCTGCGGCCTGCTGGAGCCTGATGCTGGTGAGGGCCAGTGCCTGGGCCTGGACATCCGCAAGGACGCGCGCCGCATCAAGCTGCGCGTCGGCTACATGACACAGAAGTTCGGCCTCTATGACGACCTGTCGATCGAAGAGAACCTGGACTTCGTCGCACGCGTCTACGGCATGGCCAACCGCCGGGCCGTCGTCAATGGAGCACTCGAGAGCCTGGGTCTGCAAGGCCGCCGCGGCCAGCTGGCCGGCACGCTGTCCGGCGGCTGGAAGCAGCGCCTGGCCCTGGCTGCCTGCATGCTGCACCAGCCCGAACTGCTGCTGCTGGATGAGCCCACCGCCGGTGTGGACCCCAAAGCGCGGCGTGACTTCTGGCAGCAGATCCACACGCTGGCAGCGCAGGGGCTCACGGTCCTGGTCAGCACGCACTACATGGACGAGGCCGAGCGTTGCCACCGCCTGGCCTACATCAGCTACGGCAAGCTGCTGGCCGCCGGCACGGCGGACGACGTGGTGAAGCAGGCGCAGCTCAGCACCTGGGAGCTGCTGGGCGAGCACCTGGCCGACGCCACCGCGCTGTTGGCCCAGGACGCACGCTGGATGGTCGTGCCCTTCGGCAGCGCCGTGCACGTGAGCGCCCCCCAGGGCAACGACCTGCCCGCCTGGCTGGCCGACCGCCAGGCCCGGCAATGGCAGGTAAAGCCCATCGCCACCGGCCTGGAAGACGTCTTCATCGCGCTGACCACCCATGCTCAGGACCCTTTCCAGTAGCTTGTCCGGCAGCTGGGGCCGCATCGCGGCGGTGCTGCGCAAGGAACTGGTGCAGCTGCGGCGTGACCGGCTGACTTTCGCCATGCTGGTGGGCGTGCCGCTGATGCAGCTGGTGCTGTTCGGCTACGCCATCAATGGCGACCCGCGTCAGCTGCCCACGGCGCTGGCAGCGGCCGACAACGGCCCACTGGTGCGCAGCATCGTGCGCGCCGTGGAAAACACCGGCTACTTCCGCATCGAGGCCCAGGTCAGCGAAGGCCAGGCGGAAGCGATGGTCGATGCCGGCACCGTGCAGTTCGCCATCGTCGTGCCGGCAGACTTTTCGCGCCGCCTGCTGCGCGGCGAAAAGCCCGCGCTGGCGGTCTATGCCGATGCCACAGACCCATCCGCCACCGGCCCGGCCGTGGCCGCGCTGCAGTCACTGGCCACCACCGCCCTGGTGCATGACCTGAAAGGCCCGCTGGCCGGCCTGCGCGCAGGCGACGCACCCTTCGAACTGCGCCTGCACAAACGCTACAACCCCGAAGGCATCACCGCCTACAACGTGGTGCCGGGCCTCATGGGCGTGATCCTGACCATGACCCTGGTGATGATGACCGCCATGGCGATGACGCGCGAACGCGAGCGCGGCACGCTGGAAAACCTGCTGGCCACACCTGTGCGGCCGCTGGAGATGATGGCGGGCAAGATCCTGCCCTACGTGTTGATCGGTTACGCGCAGGTGCTGATCGTGTTTGGCGCGGCAAGGCTGCTGTTTGCTGTGCCCATGGAGGGCAGCTTCCTGCTGCTGTCGGCCATGGTGCTGCTGTTCATCACCGCCACGCTGGCGGTGGGATTCACGTTCAGCACCGTCGCACGCTCGCAGATGCAGAGCATGCAGATGACCATGTTCTACTTTCTGCCCAACATTCTGCTGTCGGGCTTCATGTTCCCGTTCCGCGGCATGCCGCGCTGGGCCCAGGTGCTGGGCGAATTGCTGCCGCTCACGCACTTCCTGCGCATCGTGCGCGGCATCATGCTCAAGGGCAACACGCTGGAGCAGCTGTGGCCACAGGCGCTGGCCATTGCGGCTTTCATCGCGGTGGTGGGTGCCATCGCCATGCTGCGCTACCGCCAAACGATTGACTGAAGCGACAGAGCGATACAAGCCCTGCCGCTGAGCAGGACGCCACCAATCGGCCCAAGCAGGCTGAGCTACCTTGGCGCAGAATGGTCCTGGCTTTCCCAGCCGCCCTCTGCACCCAACCGCCATGCCCCAGACCCCTGCCCTGCGCACCCTGACTTCCCTGCTGGCCGGCACGAGTCTGCTGGCGGCTTGCAGCCAGTTGCCCCAGTCCGATCTGAACGCGGGCAAGGCGCCGGAAAGTCCGCTCAAAGTGGCGGCCGCAACGCCACCGGCTACAGCCGCTTCCAGCGTGCAGCCGCGGCCACCGGCACCGACGCCAGCGCCCACAACAGCCGCGACCCCGGCAGCGACACCCAGCGCCAGCGCCCTTTTCCCCGGCTTGCCAAGCGGCTTGCCGCCCGGCATGACCGCACCGGGCCCACCGCCTTTTGCCACGGTGATCCGAGAGGCGCGCCGCATTGAGGGCCCGCTGACGCTGTGGCAGAAGGACGACAAGGTCTGGCTGGAGATCATGCCGTCGCAGTTCGGCAAGCCCTTCCTGCTGTCACCCAAGATCAAGAACGGCATCGGCGAAGCCTTCATCCTGGGCGGCCTGATGGCCTACCCGGTCAATGGTGCGGGTGGCCAGCAGGTGGTGGAATTCGTGCGTGTGCACAACCAGGTACGGCTGCAGGCGCGCAACACCGACATCACCGTCAAGCCCGGCACGCCCGAAGCGCGTGCGGTGGAAGCGTCCTACAGCAACAGCCTGCTGGCCGCCACGCCGGTGATCAGCCAGCCCCACCCGGACCGCAAGAGCGTGCTGGTGGAAGCCAACAGCATCTTCTTCAACGACATCCTGGGCATCGGCATGATGCTGCAGCGTGGGCTGCGCCAGGGTTACGGCCTGGACCGCGGCAACACGGTGTTCACGGACATCCGTGGCACCGACGTGTCGACCGAAATTGTTGTCCAGCAGCACTTCTTCACCCCTGGCATTGCCGTGCCAGGTTTTGTGCTGCCGGGCATGCCCACACCCGGGCAGCCGCGCTTCCTGCCGGACAGCCGCAGCATGCTGATCAGCGTGCACTACTCGTTGGCGCCGCTGCCCGACACACCCATGACCACACGGGCCGCCGACCCGCGGGTGGGCCTGTTCACCACCACAGTGCTGGACTTCAGCAACGACCTGCCGGCGACACCGCGCATGCGTTTCGTCAACCGCTGGCGGCTGGAGAAGAAGGACCCGGCGGCGGACTTGTCCGACCCGGTCAAGCCCATCACCTTCTGGATAGACCGCAACGTGCCCACGGCCTACCGCGAAGCGGTGCGTGGCGGCATCCTGGAATGGAACCGCGCCTTCGAAAAGGTCGGCATCAGCAACGCCATCAAGGTCGAACAGCAGCCCGAAGACGCCAAATTCGACACCCTGGACTTCGGCACCGCCAGCGTGCGCTGGATGATGAACGCCGAACCCAGCTTCGGCGCCATCGGCCCCAGCCACATCGACCCACGCACTGGCGAGATCCTGGACGCTGACATCGCGTTTGAAGGCATGTCGGCGCGCAGCATCCGCAGCCTGCGCACGCAGGTGCTGCGGCCGCAAGCCAGCGTGTCGCTGGGCGTGGAAGGTGGTGCCGTGCCGCTGAGTTTTGCCCAGCCCTTGCAACTGCCGCAGACCGGCGAGATGCCGCCGGAATGGGCCCGTTGCATGCACGGCATGCTAGCCGCTGAGCAGCTGGGTTATGCGCTGGACGTGCTGGAAGCGCAAGGCGAGATGGACCCGGACGGCCCTGTGGCACGGCAGTTTGTGCAGGACTACGTCAAGGAAGCCATCATGCACGAGGTGGGGCACGCCCTGGGCCTGCGCCACAACTTCCGCGCCTCACGCGCCTACACCGAGGCGCAGCTGGCCGACACCGAATTCACACGCGCCTACGGCATTGCCGGCTCGGTCATGGAGTACAGCCCCGTGAATCTGCCGCGGCCGGGCCAGCAGGGCGGCGTGCCCTTCCAGACCGCCCTGGGGCCTTACGACTACTGGGCGGTGGAGTACGCCTACAAGCCCATGGCGCCCGGCACCAAGCCGGCAGCGGAGAAGGCCGAACTGCAGAAGATCGCAGCGCGCAGCAACGAACCGCAACTGGCCTTTGGCACCGACGAGGACATCTTCGCTGGCGTCGACCCGGAAACCATCCAGATGGACCTGGGCAACGACCCGCTGGCTTTTGCCAGCAAGCGGCTGGACATCGCACGCGACCTGTTCCGTCGCCAGGAAACGCGTGAACTGCCGCCGGACCGCGACTACGCGGTGCTGCGCCGCTCCATTGCCTACGCCATCAACGACACCACACGCGCCATGGGCATCCTGGCGCGGCAGATCGGCGGCACGCGCACGCTGCGAGACTACCCGGGCAGCGGGCGCGAACCCATGGCGCCAGTGCCCGCCGGCATCCAGCGCCAGGCCCTGGACCTGATGTCCCGTAGCGTGCTGTCTCCCGAGGGCCTGAACCTGTCGCCCGCCCTGCAGCGCCGCCTGGCGCCGGACTTCCTGGACCGCGCCGAAGGTGCTGCCGCCACCGAGTTCAACGTCCAGCAGCGCCTGCTGG
>JANOAM010000173.1:0-6678 GCA_031411215.1 Betaproteobacteria bacterium | reverse complement strand
ATCACCGCCTGGCAGGAGGCCATCGTCGGCGCCGAAGCCAATGGCGCGCGCCTGGCCGAGGTGCGTGTCAACGTGGGCGACGTGGTCAAGCGCGGCCAGGTGCTGGCCACCTTTGCGCCGGACCTGATCCAGGCCGACCTGGCGCAGAGCAGGGCCGCCGTCGCCGAAGCTGAAGCCACCTTGGCTGACGCAGCGGCCAACGCACAGCGTGCACGTGACCTGCAAGCCAGCGGAGCGCTGAGTGCGCAACAGATCAACCAGTTCCTGACGGCCGAGCGCACCGCGCAGGCGCGCCTGGACGCGCTGCGTGCGGGCGCCAGGATCCAGCAGCTGCGCCTGCAGCAGACGCAGGTGCTGGCGCCGGACAACGGTGTCATCTCCGCGCGCGGCGCGACGGTGGGCGCCGTGGTGCCCGCAGGCCAGGAACTGTTCCGCCTGATCCGCGGCAGCCGGCTGGAGTGGCGTGCCGAAGTGGCGGCTTCCGACCTGGCCGTGCTCAAGCCTGGGCAGCAGGTCTTGGTCAGCGCCGCGGGTGCGCTGCCAGTGGCGGGCAAGGTGCGCATGGTCGCGCCGACGGTGGACGCGGCCACACGCAACGGCATCGTCTACGTAGACCTGCCGCAGCCGGCACTGCTGAAGGCTGGCATGTTCGCGCGCGGTGAATTCGAAACCGGCAACTCCAGCGCACTGACGCTGCCGCAGACCGCCGTGCTGCTGCGCGACGGCTTCAGCTACGTCTTCAAGCTGGGGGCAGACAGCCGCGTGACCCAAACCAAGGTGAACGTGGGCCGCCGCGCCGGTGAGCGCATCGAAGTCACCAGTGGCCTGGAGCCCGGCGCCCGTGTGGTGGCCAGCGGCGCCGGCTTCCTGAGCGACGGGGACACCGTGCGGGTGGTGGAAGCCGCCGCGGTCAAGACCGTCGCGACGAAGTAGGACGGGACGCTCACCATGATCAACGTCTCCTCCTGGAGCATCCGCAACCCCATTCCTGCGGTGATGCTCTTCGTGATGCTCACGTTGGCCGGCATTCTGGGCTTCAGCAAGATGAAGGTGCAGCAGTTCCCTGATGTGGACCTGCCCACCATCAACGTCACCGCCAGCCTGCCGGGCAGTGCGCCCGCGCAGATGGAAACCGAGGTGGCACGCAAGATCGAAAACGCCGTCGCGCCGCTGCAGGGTGTGAAGAACATCTACACCAAGGTGCAGGACGGCGTGGCCCTGATCACGGTCGAGTTCCGGCTGGAGAAGTCCACGCAGGAAGCGCTGGACGACGTGCGCTCTGCCGTGTCGCGCGTACGTTCAGACCTACCCGCCGACTTGCGTGACCCTGTCATCTCCAAACTGGACCTGGCGGGCTCGCCCATCCTCACGTACACGGTCGCGTCCAGCCGCATGGACGACGAGGCCCTGTCCTGGTTCGTCGACAACCAGGTCACCAAAGCCATGCTGGCCGTGCGTGGCGTCGGGTCGGTGGCGCGTGTGGGTGGCGTCGCGCGCGAAGTGCGTGTCGAACTGGACCCGGCACGCCTGCTGTCGCTGAACGCCACAGCGGCCGACATCTCACGCCAGCTGCGCGCCGTGCAGCAGGACGCACCTGGTGGGCGCACCGACGTGGGCGGCATCGAACAGAGCGTGCGCACCATCGCCACCGTGCAGAGCGCGGGCGAACTGGCGCGGCTGGAAGTGCCACTGTCCGATGGCCGTCGCATCCGCCTGGACCAGGTCGCCACCGTCACCGACACCGTCGCCGAACGGCGCCAGGGTGCGTTGCTCAATGGCAAGCCGGTGGTGGGATTCGAGATCGTGCGCAGCAAGGGCGCGGGCGAAACCGACGTGGCCGACGGCGTGCGCGCCGCGCTGGACAAGTTGCGCGCCGAGCACCCGGACATTGCCGTCACCGAAGCCTTCAACTTCGTCGACCCCGTGGTCGAGAACTTCCACGGCAGCATGACCCTGCTGCTGGAAGGCGCCGCGCTGGCGGTGCTGGTGGTGTGGCTGTTCCTGCGCGACTGGCGCGCCACGTTGGTGGCCGCCACGGCGCTGCCGCTGTCCATCGTGCCGGCCTTTGCCACCATGTACTACGTGTTCGGCTTCACGCTGAACATCGTCACGCTGCTCAGCATGTCACTGGTCGTGGGCATCCTGGTCGACGACGCCATCGTCGAGATCGAAAACATCATGCGGCATCTGCGCATGGGGAAAACGCCGTATCAGGCGGCGATGGAAGCTGCGGACGAGATCGGGCTGGCGGTGATTGCCACCACCTTCACGCTGATCGCCGTCTTCCTGCCCACAGCCTTCATGGCCGGCGTGGCGGGCAAGTTCTTCGTCCAGTTCGGCTGGACGGCGGCCATTGCGGTCTTCTTCAGCTTGGTCGTGGCGCGCATGCTGACGCCCATGATGGCGGCCTACATCCTGAAGGCGCCAAAAGGCGAGCACAAGGAACCGGGCTGGATGACCCGCTACCTGGGCTGGGCGCGTTGGTGCCTGAAGCACCGCGTGCTGACGCTGTTGGCGACGGCTGTGTTCTTCGTCGGCTCCTTCATGCTGGTGCCCTACCTGGCCACGGGCTTCTTACCACCGGACGACCTGAGCCAGACCCAGGTGACCGTGACGCTGCCGCCCGGCAGCACCTATGCCGAGACCTTGGCCGCCGCCGAACAGGCGCGCGAGATCGTGCAGAAGCACCCGCACGTGAAGATGATCTACACGGCGGTGGGCGGCGGCGCTACAGGCGTCGACAACTTCACCCCCGGTGGCGGCCTGCCCGAAGTGACCAAGGCCACGCTAACCCTCAACATGACGCACCGCACCGACCGGCGTGGCCTGTCCAAGCAAGACATTGAATCGCAGCTGCGCGAGTCTCTGGCCGTGTTGCCCGGTGCGCGCGTGAAGGTGGGCTTTGGCCAGAGTTCCGAGAAGTACGTGCTGGTGCTGGCCGGCGAAGACGGCGCCACGCTGGCCGCGCATGCGCAGGTGGTGGAACGCGAACTGCGCGGCATCCCGGGCATAGGCGCGGTCACGTCCAGTTCCAGCCTGGTGCGGCCGGAACTCATCGTGCGGCCGGACTCGGCCAAGGCCGCGGACCTGGGTGTCACCACGGCGGCCATCGCCGACACGCTGCGCATCGCCACGGCAGGCGACTACGACCAGAGCCTGCCCAAGTTGAACCTGAGCCAGCGGCAGATTCCCATCGTTGTGCGCCTTCCGGCCGAGGCCCGCACCGACCTGGCCCTGCTGGCCCGCCTGCCCGTGCCGGGCAAGAACGGCCCGGTGATGCTGGGCAATGTGGCGGAGCTGTCCATGGACAGCGGCCCGGCCAGCATCGACCGCTACAACCGCCAGCGCAACGTCAACTTCGAGATCGAGCTGAACCAGCAGCCGCTGGGCGACGTGAAGGAAGCCGCGCTGGCGCTGCCCAGCCTGAAGAACCTGCCGCCGGGTGTGATCCAGACCGAGATCGGCGACGCCGAAGCCATGGGCGAGCTGTTCGCCAGTTTCGGCCTGGCCATGTTGACCGGGGTGCTCTGCATCTACATCGTGCTGGTGCTGCTGTTCAAGGACTTCGTGCAGCCGGCCACCATCCTGGGTGCGCTGGTGCTGTCGATTCCTGGTGCCTTTCTGGCCTTGTTCATCACCCAGACAGCACTGTCCATGCCCAGCATGATCGGCCTGATCATGTTGATGGGCATCGCCACCAAGAACTCCATCCTGCTGGTGGACTACGTGATCCTGGCGCGGCGCGACATGGGCATGCAGCGCTTCGAAGCCATCCTGGACGCCTGCCACAAACGCGCACGGCCCATCGTGATGACCACCATCGCCATGGCCGCGGGCATGCTGCCCATCGCCATGGGCTGGGGCACGGACCCGAGCTTCCGCGCGCCGATGGCCATCGTGGTGATCGGCGGGCTGATCACCTCCACCTTCCTGAGCCTGCTGGTGATCCCGGTGCTGTTCACCTATGTGGACGACGCGATCCAGCTGTTGCAACGACTGCTGCGCCGCCGCAAGCCGGTGGCGCCCACGACGGAGGTTGCAGCATGAAGGGGCTGTCGCGCCGCAGTCTGCTGGCCCTGGGCGGCGTGGCGGCCTTGGCCGCCGCATGGCCTTCGCGCGCTTTTGAAGAGCCCAACTTCGACACCGTCGAATACGACTGGGCCGACACCACGCGCCAGCGCGCGGTGCCCGTGCGCCTGTACCTGCCCAAGCGTGAACAACGTGTGCCGCTGGTGGTGGTGTCGCACGGCATAGGCGGCTCGCGCCGTGGCTACAGCTGGTTGGGCACCTTTCTGGCCACGCAAGGCGTCGCCGCGCTGCACCTGCAGCATGTGGGCAGCGACCGCCAGGTGTGGATGGGCAACCCGCTGGGCGTGGTGGGCCGGCTGCAGGACGCTGCGCAGGACCGCGAAGCCATCGCCCGCGCGCAGGACCTGCGTTTTGCGCTGGACAGCGTGCTGGCCAGCGAACACGCCGAGCGTCTCGACACCAAGCGCATCGCCGCCGCCGGCCACAGCTACGGCGCCAACACCACGCTGCTGGCCAGCGGTGCGCTCGTGCAGCGTGAAGGCCGGCTGGTGGACCTGCGTGACGAGCGGGTGCGCGCTGCCATCGTGATGTCCGCGCCGCCTTTCTACGGCGAACGTGAGCCGCAGCGCATCCTGGGATCGGTGACGCTGCCCACGCTGCACGTCACCTGCACCGAAGACGTCATCGTCATCCCCGGCTACTACAGCGGGTTCGAAGACCGCGTGGCGGTGTTTGACGCCACCGGCAGCGCGCGCAAGTGGCTGGCCGTGTTCCAGGGCGGATCGCACAGTGTGTTCACCGACCGCGCCGGCACGGGTGGTGCGGCGCTGAATCCGCAGGTCAAGCAGGCCACACGCGCGCTGGCGTTGGCTTTCCTGCGTGACGTGTGGGAAGGTGACGCGGCGGCGCTGCGCGAATGGCCGCGCGAGCATTCGTCCATCCTGGCCCGCTTCAGTGCGCCTGGGGCTTGACCCTTCGTCTACTTGAGTGCGGTTGACTTGACGACCGCGTAGCGCAGCAGCGTCTTTTCGCGCGCCGCCGCGTGGTCCACCACTGGCACCGGATAGTCCTTGCCCAGTTCCACGCCGGCTGCTGCCAGGTCCACCGGCCGGGCCAGCCAGGGCGCGTGGATCAGCTTGTCCGGCAGCTGCGCCAACTGCGGCAGGTAGCGGCGGATGAACTTGCCCTCGGGGTCGAACTTCTCGCTCTGGTTCACCGGGTTGAAGATGCGAAAGTAAGGCTGCGCGTCGCAGCCCGATGAAGCCGCCCACTGCCAGCCGCCGTTGTTGGCGGCCAGGTCGAAGTCGTTCAGGTGCTGGGCGAAGTAGGCCTCGCCGTGACGCCAGTCCAGGCCCAGGTCCTTGGTCAGGAAGCTGGCCACCACCATGCGCAGGCGGTTGTGCATGTAGCCGGTCTGGTTGATCTGCTGCATGGCGGCGTCGACCAGCGGGTAGCCGGTGCGGCCTTCGCACCAGGCGGCGAACAGCGTGTTGGCGTGTTTGCCGTGTTCCCACTTGATGCGGTCGTAGTCCGGCTTGAACGAACCCGTCGCCACGCGCGGGTGGTGATGCAGGATCTGGTGGTAGAAATCCCGCCAAACCAGTTCCGACAGCCACACCTCCGCGCCCCGGCTGCCGGCCACCATGCGGCCGTGGGCCTCGCGCGCCAGCTGGCGGATGCTCACGGTGCCAAAGCGCAGGTGGGTGCTGAGGTAGCTGGGGCCCTTCACCGCGGGGAAGTTGCGAGTGTCCTGGTACAGGTCGATGCGGTCCAGGAAGTCGGCCAGCAATTCCTGCCCGCCGGCCGGGCCGCTGGGCAAGCGCAACTGGTGCAGGTTGGTGGGCTCGAAGCCGATTGCCGACAGCGTGGGCACGCCGGCCTGCCCAGTGGGACGCGGTGCCAGCGCGGAGGCGTGGCGCGCCACCGGGTAGGCCTGCAGGAAGAAGGCGTCGCACTTCTTCAGCCAGGCGTTCTTGTAGGGCGTGAAGACGCTGAAGGCGCCGCCGTTTTGCGTCAGCACCTCGCTGCGTTCGAACACCACGTGGTCCTTGCTGGTGTGCAGGGCCACGCCCTGGTCGGCCAGCAGACCGCGCACACGGGCGTCGCGAGCCAGGGCGGCGGGTTCGTCGTCGTGGTTGGCGTAGACGGCCTGCACGTGCAGGGCTTCCGCCAGCGCGGCCACTTCTGCGGCGGCGTGGCCGTGTTTGACGATGAGCCCCGCGCCTTCCACACCATGCGACGCCGCCAGTGCGGCCAGTTCGGCGTCCACGCCGACCAGGCTGTCGCGGATGAACTCCACACGCCGGTCCTGGCGGGGCAGGGCGTCCAGGATGTCACGGTCAAAGACAAACACGCACCACACCTGCCGCGCGGCACGCAGCGCGTGGTACAGCGCCGCGTGGTCGTCGACACGCAGGTCGCGGCGCAACCAGACAAGCGCCCTGTCCAGTGTTCGTTCGGGTGTTTTGCTCACGGCCGGGAGTGTGCGTCACCGCCTAGAATCCATCCCATGGGCCCGGCTTCCCGCATCGACCTGACCAACCAGTTCCTGATTGCCATGCCCGGCATGGCGGACGAGAGCTTCGAACGCTCGGTGGTCTACCTGTGCGAGCACAACGAGAAGGGCGCTTTGGGCCTGGTCATCAACAA
>JANOAM010000172.1:0-15619 GCA_031411215.1 Betaproteobacteria bacterium | reverse complement strand
GCCGCCGTCTGCTGCAGCAGGCCTGCCACGCCCTGCAGGTTGTTCTTGATGCGGTGGTGCACCTCACGCACCAGCACCTCGCGCTGGTCGATGGCGGCCTGCAGGCGCGCCTGTTCGGCCGCACGCTGCTCGGTCACGTCGGTGGCCACCATCAGCAGCTGCGTGGGCGCCTGGCCGGCTTCTTCCAGCGGTGCGAAACGGCAGTCCCAGGTGCGGCGGGCTTCACCGTCCTCCTTCCACTCGTACTGCCGCCGCGGGCCGCCCGTGGCCACAGCCGCCAGCCAGCCGCGCAACGCCAGCGCCAGGTCGGGCGGACAGCACTCCTCGGGTGTGGCGCCCAGCAGTTCTTCGGTCGGCTTGCCGAAGAAGGACGTGGCCGTCAGGTTCAGTTGCTGCACACGCAGGGTCTGCGCGTCGAACAGCGCCATGGCCAGCGGCGCGGTTTCAATGACACGCTGCAAGGACGCCTGAGCCTGCGCGATGTGCACCTCGGCCTGGCGGCGGCGCTCGATGTCCAGCAGCGCGAAGGTGACCTCGCGTGCGGCCTCGGCCGCGCCGGAGCCGGTGAGCACGGCATTGCCCACCACCCAGAATTCACGCCCGTCGCGGCCGCGCATGCGGCACTCAAAGGTTTCGGCCTGGCCTTCGTCCAGCCGGCTCAGCCAGTCGGTCCGGCGCAGCGGGTGACCGTGCTCCGCCGTGGCGACGATGCTGATGGGCTCGCCCACGAAATCGGCCAACTCACCCGCGAACATGCGGCGGGCGGACCGGTTCATCCATTCGATGCCGCGTTCGGACACCGTGACGATGCCCACCAGCACCGAGTTCAGGATGGAGCGCGTGCGCTCGGCCTGCGCCGCCAGCGTCTCGCGGGCGCGGCGGCGTTCGTCCACGTCAACGAAAGAACTGACGACGCCGGCCTCTTCGTCGTCAGCGTTGACCGGCCGCACCGCCACCTGCACCCAGACCAGGCGGCTGTCGCGGCGCTTCAGCTGGCGTTCGCCGCTGAAGCGGCCCCGTTCGCGCAGGGCTTGTGTGATGCGGGCTTCGAAGTCGACACAGGCGCGCGCGTCTTCATACAGCTCCGCCGGGTCCAGCGTGGCCAGTTCCGGCGAAGCCCAGCCGGTGAGGTCGGCCATGGCCTGGTTGGCGCGTTCGATGCGTGAACCACGCTGGTAGATGATGCCCACCTCCGACAGGCTGAACATCAGCTCGCGGTCACGCAGCAGCTGTTCCAGTTCGGCCTGCTGGGCCTTCAGCCGCGTGATGTCGGTCAGCACCGCAACGGCCTCGAACTGGTCGCTCAGTCCTTCGGTGTCGTCGGTGCCTTCGGCGCGCCGCACAGACAGCGAATACCACTGCGCCGGCCCGTCGCCACGCATCACGGGCAACTCGGCTTCAAAAGTGCGGCCTGCCGCCAGCGCGGCCAGGGCTTCACGCACACCGTCCAGCGGGCCGATGCTGCGCGACAAGATCTCTTCCAGCGAAGCCCCCGCCGCCGTGCCGCCGGTGAAGCCCAGCATGCGCGCGAAGCGGTCGTTGCAGCGCGCCAGCACGGGGCCACGCAGGTAGGCGATGCCCGCGGTGGAACTGTCGAGGATGGTTTCCAGTTCGCGCAGCAACTGCTGGTTGCGGCGCAGCGCGGTTTCCTGCACGGTGATGTCCAGCGTCACCACGGACATGGTCTCACGCCCGTCTGTCAGCTGCACCGGCGCCACGCGTGTCAGCAGCCACCGGGTGCCCAGCGTGGGGTGGCGCACGGCATAACGCACGTCCTCACGTTCGCGGCGGCGCAACGCCTGCTGCAGGCGTTCAAAGTCGGGCAGTGAAGACGGCTCGACCAGCTCGCGGCGTATGCCCAGCAGCGTGCCCTCGCCTTCGGCCAGTTCCAGGTCTTCGTCAGCCACGCCATGGCGCGGTGCGCCGGGGGACGCCAGCCAGCCGCGGTCCGGGTCGAAGGTGGCCACGCCGACGCGGGCAGCGTCCATCAGCATGCCCACTTCCATCTGCGCCTGGTCGCGTTCGTCCTCGGCGCTGTGGTCGCTCAGCACCGCCAGCACACGCCGTTGGCCGGCGTCATGGGCGCGGCAGACCAGCCGGGCCGACAGGCGCTTGCGGCGGCCGTCGGGCATCAGCAGCACACCCCAGCGCTCCGGCGCGTGGGCGCCGGGCTGCAGGCTGGCCGACAGCTGGCCTTGTTCCCAGCCCAGCAGACCCTGCAGTTCCGGGCTGCTGTCGTCCAGCGTTTCCGCGACACGGTCCACCAGCGCTTCAAACGCGGCATTGCTGCGCAGGATGAGGCCGGTGCTGTCGTACACCAGCATGCTGCCGCCGCTCAGGTCAAACCACTGGTCCAGTTCCTCGTCGGCGCGGCGCGCCTGTTCACGGGCATCGTGTGCGCCGGTCTCGTCCTGCAGCAGGGTGAGCCAGCGCACCTGGCGGCCAGGGGGCGCCAGACGCAGCGTGGTCATGTGGAACCAGTGGACACGGCCCGCAACGTCCAGCATGCGGCGGCGGTAGGACGGCACGGCGGCGTGTTCGGTCTGCAGCTTGCGCCAGTCTTCGCGCTGGGCGCGTGTGACTTCACGGTCGTCGGCCGGCTGCAGCAGCACGGCGTCGGTGCCAGTGATGCGTTCGCGCGGGTGGCCGGTGAGCGCCACGAAGGCGTCGTTGACGTCGACGACGCGGAAGGACGCGTCCTGCAGCATCGCCGGCATGGACGATGCCCAGAGCGCTGGCCACAGGGACTCGGTGTGGGGCGAAGAGACCGAGGGGGCCAGCGCGTTGCTCATCCGTCCAATTGTCGCGCCCCGCGCAGGGCGGACAGGACGGCGCGGTTGACTTCCGCCGTGCTCAGCATCAATTGGTCCGCACATTCGCGGATGTCGTAGGCGGTTTCCTGCTCCACAGCACGCACCAGGGCCAGGTAGGGCTGGTACGGGCCGGTTTCGCCCAGCAGCGCTTGCTGCACACGTTCGGGCACGGGCACGCTGCCCACCAGTTCGGCCAGCGGCTGCTGCAGCAAACGGTCCAACAAGGAGAAGACACCGCAAATGAACATCTCGCCGCGCATTTCCGTGTCGCCATTGCCGCGGCTCAACTCTTCCATCACCATGCCGCGGCGCACGGCGGCATGCATCAGCGGCTTGGCGTTGACGCCCTTGGACGACGACGCC
Source organism: Betaproteobacteria bacterium (assembly GCA_031411215.1). Classification (GTDB taxonomy): domain Bacteria; phylum Pseudomonadota; class Gammaproteobacteria; order Burkholderiales; family Burkholderiaceae_C; genus Rubrivivax. The sequence continues at coordinate 12,443 of JANOAM010000172.1, read as the reverse complement.
AGCAGCAGCGCCAGCCAGCGCTTCAGGCGTGCGTAGCCCAGCATCATGATGGCGTGGCCGAAGGAATTGATCTCGGCCGACAGGCCAAAGGCGGGGGAATTCAGGTAACGCAGCAGCCGGAAGGCCAGGGTCGGGTCGCGCTTGAGGATGGCTTCCAGGCGTGCCACGGGCTCTTCGCGTTCCACCCCGTTGATCAGCTCCATCACCACCTGGATGTCGGCGGGCACGGTGCTGCGGCCGGTGGCCTTGGGCAAGGGGTCGTCCAGCGGCCAGCCCAGCACGGCCACGGCGCCACGCTGGAAGGCCTGTTCAATGTCGGCCGAGTTGCGGGCGCCGGATTGCACGGTGGTCACCTGGCGCACACCGGGGGCGGGCGGCGCACCGGTGCGCCGCTCGTCCGATGAGTCCACGATGCTGTGGCTGAAGCAGGCCAGCACCTCGGGTGCCACCAGCGTCAGCGGGCGGCCCTTGATCAGCAGCACGCAGCCGGCTTCACGCAGGGCCAGCAACGCTGGCGCATGCGCCGCATCGCAGGCCATGAAGGCGGGCACTTCCAGCATCAGGTGCGGTGGCGGGACAGCGTCCATCACGGCGCGCAGCAGGCCTTCACCGGCGATGTTCAAGGACACGGGGTGGTTGCCCGCACCGTTGGCGCCTGGCGCCTTGGCCGCCGCGGCACGTGCGGCCGCCGGGTCCAGCGGGCGCAGCGTGAGCTTCAGTTCGGTGGCCTCGGCCGGAGTCGGCCACACGTCCAGCAGCGCGGCGATCAGGCCCTTGGCGTCGGGCACCGCGTCGGGCCGTTCCGGCACCACGGTCACACGCGTGGCCACCACCGCACGCTGGCGGTCGATCATGGGGCTGTAGCCCAGGGCCACATGACCTAGCACGGGATGTTGGCCCAGCACAGGGTGTTCAGACATGTCGGTCACTTCAAATACTGGAACAGCGACATCTGCTGCACCATGGAGTAGGTTTTCAGCGCGGCATCGTAGCCCGACTGCCGGTTCTGGAAGTCAGAGATCGCCTGCAACATGTCCAGATCCTCAGCCTCTGACCGCTCGGTCTGTGCGTCCAGTTTGACCTGGCTCAGTCGCTCGCTGATGCCGTCGATGCGGTTCAGCGCCTCGCCGGCGCGGGCTCGGCCACCCGACAGGTGTTCGGCCACGGCGTCGAACTGGCCGAGGCCCGTGCTGACGGTCTGTGAAATCTGTGCCGACGTGCGTCCGGACGTTTCCAGGTCGGCCACGACCTGGTCCATGACGCCAAACAACGACAGCGTGCTGCCCGGGTTGGCCGGGTCCGGTGCCTGCAGCCAGAGGGCCTGCCCGTTCATGGTCAGGGGTGACGCCTCACCAGACGCGGCCTGGCTCTGGCCGGCCGAGCCGGCATAGGTCACGCCACCCGTGCTGTCCACCAGAGGCGCACCCGCCGATCCCTGGCCGCCGAACAAGTAGCGGCCAGAACCGTCGTGCCGGTTGGCCACGGCCAGCAGATCCTGGCGCAGGCCCCGGATGGAATCGGCCAGCGTCTTGCGTTCGCTGTCGCTGAAGCTGCCGTTGCCTGCACTCACCAGTTGCTCACGCGCTTGCTGCATCAGCTCGGCGGCATCGCCCAGCGCACTTTCGGCAACCTGCATGGCGGACTTGCTGGTCTCCAGCGCACGCATTTGCGCGTCGACCCGCTTGGTGCTGGCCAGCGCACGTTCGGCCGTCGCGGCGGCCGAAGGGTCGTCGCTGGGCTTGAGCACACGCTTGCCACTGGTCAGCTGTTCCTGCGCGCGGGTCAGTTGCTCCTGGCGGCGCTGCAGGTTGCCCAGTGAAGATTCAAATGCGTTGTTGGACGCGACTCGCATGGCGGTTCACCTGTTGTTCAAGGCTTGTTCAGCCACTATTGGCCTGCGGTCTGCAGCAGCGTGTCGAACAGCTGCTGCGCCACCTGCAGCACCTTGGCCGCGGCCTGGTAGCTTTGCTGGTACTGGATCAGGCGTGCCGCCTCTTCGTCCAGGTTCACACCCGCCTGCGACGTGCGCAGCTGCTCGGTCTGCGCAGCGGCGGCCTCTGAAATGTCGGCCGAGCTTCGGCCGCTCTGCACACGCACGCCGACGTCGGCCATGGCGTAGCTCCAGGCATCGGTCAGGGACCGGCCGCCTGCCAGCGCCGCGTCGCGCAGCTGGGCCATGGACAGGACATTGCCGTTGTTGGTACCGATGGTTGCGGCCGGCGTCGGCTCCACGCTGATGGTGTCGCCATTGCGCGGCACCCCCGTCAGCTGCAGGGAGAAGCCGTTGATGTCCGTGCCCGCTGGCGGGATGGTCTGCCCGGCCTGCCAGGTGGCCGTGCCACTGTTGACCAGCGCATTGCTGCTGTCGTACAGCGCCCAGGTGTAGTCGCCCGCGTCATTGGTGAACGTGATGCGCGCCGTGGCGCCCGGCGTGGGCAGTGGTGCGACGTTGACGCGCACGCTGTCCACGGCGACCGTGCCCACGTTGGCCGCAGCGGCACTGGCCACCAGGGGCGACGCGGCGGCCAGGTCGCGTGCGTCGTCCAGCAGGCGGACCATGCCGTTGGCCGCGCGGGTCACGGGCTGCAGCAGGAAGGTGTCGCCGGCCTGCGGCGTGGCGGTGAAGTCGATGCGCATGCCGTCGACCACGTCGCCGCTGTTGACGGGCGTAACGGTGCCGTCGGAAAGCCGTGTCACCACCCAACTGCCCGAACCCACGGCGGTTTCGCGCAGGTCGTATTCACTGGCCTGCAAGGCGCTGGAATCGGTCGTGGTCAGCGTGACCACACCCACAGGAACGTTGCCCGGGCCGCGCACGTTGTTGAGATTGGGCAGGGCCTGCATGGGCCCCAGCGCGAACAGCGGCTGCCCCGTCGTCTGGCCCAGGGGCTGCTGCAGGGTCAGGCCCTTGGCCTGCTGGTCGTTCAGCGCACCACCCACAGCGGCCGCCAGGCGGCCCACCAGGTTGCGCGCCGCAGAAAGGTCTTCATTCTGGAATTTGAGCAGGCCGCCCAGGTCACCGCCCAGCACACTGGAGGCCAGGGCACGGTTGTTGGGGCCTTCACTGATGGTGACGGCCGCACGCGACGGGTCGGCCTGGTCCTGGCCCAGTTTCATGGTGGCGGCTTCGTTGCCCAGCACCAGGCGTTGGCCGCCGGCCACGAATATGCCCACAGTGCCGTCGCTTGCTTCCAGGCGTGTCACCTGGATGTGCGCGGACAGGTCGGAGATCATCTTGTCGCGCTGGTCCAGCAGGTCGTTGGGTGGTTGACCCAGGCCCTTCATGCCGGCGATGCGCTGGTTGATCTCGGCGATCGACTTGGCCAGCGAGTTGACTTCGATGATGGAATTGCGCAGCTCCGACGTGGTGCTGGCCTGCACGCTGTCCAGCGCGTCACCGGCTTCCGCGAAGCGCGACGCCACGTCGGCCGCACGGGCCAACACCACCTGCCGTGTCGCGGGGTCGGACGGCTGGCTGGTCAGGTCGGTCAGCGCATTCATCAGGTCGGTGGTGGCGCTGCCCAGGCCCATCTCACCCGGCTTGAAGACGTTTTCCAGCTGCTGCAGTTGCTGCAGGCGCGCGCCGTCCAGGCCCGCCATGGACTTGGCATTGGACGCTTCACGCGTCAGGAAGGCGCTGTGCGCGCGGCTCACGGTGACCACGTCGACGCCGCGGCCAAAGAAGCCCGCGCCAGTGAACTGGCCTTCCGAAGTGGCCATCTCGGCCTGCTGGCGCGAATAGCCCACGACATTGGCGTTGGCGATGTTGTGGCTGGTGGTCTGCAGGCCGGCGTAGTTGGCCGCCATGGCCTTGATGCCCAGGGACATCAGTGGTGAAGCGCCCATTCTTCAGTCCTCAGGCCAGTGAACGCTGCAGGCGCAGCGTGGTGTTGATGACCCGGCTCAGCTTGTCGGCGTAGGCCGGGTCGGTGGCATAGCCGGCTTTCTGCAGGCCGTTGGCGAAAGCAACCGACGCAACCGCAGTGCCGGCGCTGTTGCCGCCCGCGGCCGTGCTGCCCACGCTGGCACCTTGGGCTGCGCCCACGGCGGCCTGGTAGCGCGGGCTGTCCTTCATGAGCTTGGCGTAGTCGGCAAAGGACTCGGCGTAACTGCCATAGGCGCGGAACTTGGCCACCACCTTCTGCGCCTTGCCATTGACATACTCGGTCGTCGTCACTTCAGCCACCGCGCCTTTCCAGTTGGCGCCCGCCTTGATGCCGAAGAGGTTGTGCGAAGACGTGCCGTCGGCGTGGCGGATCTCCTTGCGGCCCCAGCCGGTTTCCAGCGCGGCCTGCGACACCATGAAGGCGGCGGGGATGCCGGTGGCGGCTTCGGCCTTCTTGGCCGCGTCGCCATGCTGCTGCACAAAACCCAGGGCGCCCTGCTGCGGAATGCGCGTAACTTCGGGCTTAGCCGACAGCGGCGCGGCCGTGTTGTTGGCCGAACCGGTGACGGGGTACGGCCCCGGGCTCAGACCCATCTGCCGTTCCAGCTGCTGGGCAATGGCGTCCGACAGACCGCCCTTCATACCCGACATCTGGGTGGCGAACTGGCTGTCCAGCATCTCCGTGCCCATGTTGCTGCCGCTGCTCTCGAGCATGCCGCTGGACAGCGTGGTGCTGCGCATGCTCTTCATCAGCTCGTTCATGAAGAGCGACTCAAACTGCTTGGCGGTCTCGCGTACCGCAGCGCGCGGGTCGGTGGCAGCCTTGCTGCGCAGGCTGTCCAGCGAACGGGCGTCCATGCTGACGCCGTTGGTGGGGGATGACAGGGAAGGGATAGCCATCAGATCACCTCGATCTCGGCTTGCAGCGCGCCGGCGCTTTTCATGGCCTGCAGGATGGCCACCAGGTCCATGGGGCTGGCGCCCAGCGTGGACAAGGCCTTCACCACGTCAGCCAGGTTGGCACCCGACGGCATGTGCATGATGGTGCCGCCGGCCTGCGTGATGGCGATCTCACTCTTCTCGCCCGACACCGTCTGCCCGTTGGAAAAGGGACCCGGCTGGCTCACCACCGGCGTGGTGCTGATGGTGACCGACAGGCTGCCGTGGGACACGGCGCAGGAACTGATCTGCACCGCTTCATTGAAGATGACCGAACCCGTGCGCATGTTCAACACGATGCGTGCCGCGGGCTTGGCCAGCTTGAGCGGCAGGTTTTCGATGTCGGCCAGGAAGGCCATGCGTGCGTCGGCTTCAGCAGGCATCTTCACGCGCACGCTGCGGCCGTCCAGCGCCTGGGCGGTGCCGCTGCCCTTGGCCCCGTTGATGGCCTCGGCCACGGCCGTGGCGGTGGCGTAGTCATTGGCCATCACACCCAGCTGCACGGTGTCGGCCTGCAGGGCCGGCGTGGGCACCGCACGTTCCACCGTGGCGCCGTCCGGGATGCGCCCGGCTGACAGGTGGTTGATCTGCACCTTGGAGCCGTTGGCCGATGCGCCCGCACCACCCACGACCAGGTTGCCCTGGGCCATGGCATAGATCTGCCCGTCCGCGCCTTTCAGCGGCGTGGCGATCAGCGTGCCGCCGCGCAGGCTCTTGCTGTTGCCGGTGGAAGAGACGGTGATGTCCAGCGCCTGCCCGGGTTGCGCAAAGGGCGGCAGCACGGCAGTGACCAGCACCGCGGCCACGTTCTTGGGTTGCAGCTGCACACCGGGCGGCAGCGTCACGCCCATCTGCTGCAGCAGGGCCTGCAGGCTTTGCGTGGTGAAGGGAGTCTGCGTGGCCTGGTCGCCCGTGCCGTCCAGCCCCACCACCAGGCCGTAGCCCAGCAAGGAGTTGTTGCGCACGCCTTGCACGGCAGCCACTTCCTTGATGCGCACCGCCGCGGTGGCTGGCTGTGGCCACCACACGGCGCTGCTGGCGGCCACGAAGGCCAGCACGACCAGCCAGCGCATCACACGTTCAGAAGGGGAGTTCATGGGGTTCATCCAGATGGGCATCAGATCGGCATCAGGCTGAGGAAGACCCGTGACAGCCAGCCCACGGCCTGGGCCTCGGCCTGGGCGCCACGGCCGCGCTGTTCCAGCCGCACGTTGGCGATGTTGGCGCTGGGCACGCTGTTGCCGGCCTGGATGACACGCGGGTCCACCTGGCCCGAGAAGCGCAGCACGTCCACGTTCTGGTTGACGCCGATCTGCTTTTCGCCAGTGATCATCAGGTGCCCGTTGGGCAGCACACTGCGCACGACGACGGTGATGGTGCCGTTGAAGTCGTTGCTGTTCTCGGTGGTGCCCTTGCCTTCGAAGCTGTTGCTGCTGGTGCCGTCCGCCGTGGCCCGCGCGAAGGCTGCGGGCTTGACACCCGGCAGCGCGGTGATGCCGGCCGACAGCGTGCCGGTCTTGTCCACCGAGCTGGTGGACTTCTGCGTCGCGCTGATCTTCTCCACGATCTGCACAGTGAGCGTATCGCCCACGATGCGCGCGCGGTGGTCTTCGAACAACGGCCGGTAGCTGGCGGCCTGGAAGATGGCGCCGTTGGTCGGCGGCAGCTGCGCAGTCGCGGCGGGGATGGGCACCGGCGTGGTGTCGGCCATGTCGACGCGCTGGAAGCCGAGGAAGCTGCAGGCTGACAACAGCCACGGCAGGAAGGGCAGGACCAGAGCAAGGGTCGCGAGGCGGATGTTCATGGTGGCATTCCTCAGAGCTGGGCCAGCTTCTGCAGCATCTGGTCGGATGTCTGGATAGCCTTGGAATTCAGCTCGTAGGCGCGCTGCGTGGCGATCATGTTCACCAGCTCTTCCACCACGTTGACGTTGCTGCCTTCGACAAAGCCGGACTGCAAGGCGCCCAGGCCGTTGCTGTTGGGCGTGCCCGCGTTGGGCGTGCCCGAGGCGGCGGTTTCGCCATAGACGTTGCCGCCCTTGGGGTCCAGGCCGGCCGGGTTGATGAAGCTCACCAGCTGCAGTTGGCCCAGCGCCTGCGGCGCCACCTGGCCGGGCACGTTGGCGGTGACCGTGCCGTCCGGATTGACGTTCACCGTCAACGCGTTGGCGGGGATGGTGATGCTCGGCTGCACCGGGTGCCCTGCCGTGTTGACCAGTGCGCCGTTGGCGTCCACCTGGAACGCACCGTCGCGGGTGTAGGCCGTGGTGCCGTCGGGCATCTGCACCTGGAAGAAGCCCTGGCCCTTGATGGCCACGTCCAGGTTGTTGCCGGTCTGCTGCAAGGTGCCCTGCGCGAAGTTGCGCGTGCTGGCCGCCACGCGCGAGCCCAGGCCCACCTGCAGCCCCGTGGGCAGCTGGCTCTGTTCAGACGTGGCAGACCCTGCGGAGCGCAGGTTCTGGTACATCAGGTCCTCGAACACGACACCGGCGCGCTTGTAGCCGTTGGTGCCCACGTTGGCGAGGTTGTTGGAGATGGTGTCCAGCTTGGTCTGCTGGCCTTCCATGCCGGTCTTGGCGATCCACAGGGAGCGGAGCATGGTGTGCTGCCTTAAGGTGAAGACGGTTCGGGTCAGTCACCATCTTCTGCCGGACTGAAGGGCTGCGACGGGCGGAAAAAAGGCCGGCAAGCCGGCCTTCTCTGATCCGAGCGCGGTGCGCGTCAGGACGAGGGTGCCAACAGCTTGGCCGCACCCTGCTCGCGTTGTTCCGCGCCCTGCAGCATCTTCATCTGCTGTTCGAACTGGCGCGACGCCGCGATCATGGACACCAGCGTCTCGACCGGGCTGACGTTGGAGCCTTCCAGCGCCCCACTCTGCACACGGGCCGTGGCTTCTGCGGACAGATCCCCGCCGTCGGCAGCACGGAACAAACCGTCCACGCCGCGGCCCATCGGTGCTGGCGGCACCACCAGCTTGAGCTTGCCCACCTGCTGCGGCCGGCCGCGGCCTGTCGTGGACGTGATGGTGCCGTCGTCGGCAATATCGACCTGGGCATTCACGCCCACCGTGATGGGGCCGCCGTCGCCCAGCACGGGCAGACCCGAAGGCGTGACCAGCTGGCCTTCAGGGCTGACTTGGAAGGAACCGGCGCGCGTGTAGGCCTCGGTGCCGTCCAGCGACTGCACGGCGAACCAGGCGTTGCCCTGCGCGGCCACGTCCAGCGGCCGGCCGGTGCTCTGCTGCGGGCCCGGACGGGTGTCGTGGCCCACGGTGGACTCCAGCACATACGCCCGTGTGGTGGCGCCCTGCCCCAGCACCGGCACCGCGCGGAAGGCCTGCATCTCGGCGCGGAATCCCGGCGTGCTGACGTTGGCCAGGTTGTTGGCCAGCGAATCCTGGCGCTGCAGCGTGGCCTTGGCCCCGGCCATCGAGAGGTAGATGAGGCGGTCCATGGCTCAGTGCGTCTTGTTCAGCGGATATTGACCAGGGTCTGCAAGACCTGGTCTTCGGTCTTGATGCTCTGTGCGTTGGCCTGGTAGATGCGCTGGGCCATGATCATGTTGACCAGTTCGCCCGTCAGGTCGATGTTGCTTTCTTCCAGCGCACCGGCTTGCAGCACACCCAGGTTGCCGTCCCCCGGCACGCCGTTGATGGGGTCGCCTGACGCGAAGGTGCGGGCCCAGTTGTTGTCGCCGATGGGCTGCAGGCCTTGCGGGTTGCGGAAGGTGGCGATCTCCACCTGCCCCGCCGGCTGCGACTGGCCATTCGAATAGCGGGCCATGATGACGCCGTTGGGTTCCACGGTGATCGCCGTCAGCTGGCCGGCGGCAAAGCCGTCCTGCGTCTGCGAAGTGACGCCAAAGCCCATGTCGAACTGCGTGGCCTTGCTGAGGTCCACCTGGATGCCCACGATGGGGATGGTCGTGGCGCCGGTCGCCGTGGTGGTGGACGGCACGTCGATGCTGATCGGGCCTGAAGGCGAGGTCGGCGCGCTGCCGTCGGCCGCGAAGCTCATCGTCGTGATGGGCACTGGCGCGTTGTTGGGGCCGCTGATGCTGTCGCCGTTGGCGGTGGCGTAGACGTTCCAGGTGTCGATGGCGGATTTCTGGAAGTAGTAGGTCAGCGCGACGGACTGGCCCTGCATGTCAAAGACCGTCATCGACGTAGCGTTGTTGTAGGTGCTGGCGTCGTTGAAGTCGATCGCCGCGCCCGAAGCCGGCACGGTCAGTCGCTCGGACGACTTCAGGTTCATTTCCATCTGGATCTCGCTGGTCGGACCCGGCGCCACGGCAGCCGTGGGCAGTTGCAGCGGCACGGCCAGGCCGGGCTGGATCTGGCCCGTGCCGGACGCGGCATAGCCCATCAACCTCTGCAGCGAGTTGTTGACGATGAAGCCGTCCTTGTCGATCTTGAACTGGCCGTTGCGCGAGAAGGTGATGGGGCTCTTGCCATCGGTCACCTGGAAGAAGCCGGCGCCGTTGATCGACAGGTCCATCGGGTTCTCCGTGGTCTTGATGTTGCCCTGGGTGAACTGCTGCGCGACCGACGCCATGTTGGTGCCGATGCCGATCGAACTGCTGCCCGCGCCGTTCAGCGACGCGGCGTACATGTCGGAAAACTCCGCCCGTGCCACCTTGGTGCCGAACGTGTTCGCGTTGGCAATGTTGTTGCCGATGATCTGCAGATTCTTGCTGGTGGCGTTGAGACCGGAGAGGCCTTGCTGGAAGCTCATGGTGGTGTCCTGCGCGAGCGTTCAGTTGATCGGTCAGTGGATCTGTCAGTGAATGGCCAAGATGCCGCTGTACGCGACGGGCCCGTTGTTGCGTGTTTCAAGGGTCAGGCCGGCGGCGTCGGTGTTGACGGCGTCCACGCGGTCGTGCATCAGCGGGGTGGCGCTGACGGCCGTGGTGCCACGCACGGCCACGACGCGGTAGCTGTAGGGGCTGCCGTCGGCCTGTGTCAGTGCGTTCCAGGTGAATTCATGGCGCCCGGTGTCCATGGGGCCCAGCGACTTGGTGTCGACGACACGGCCGGCGGAACTGAGGACTTCCACCTTCACGTCGGTGGCGTTGCCGGACAGGTCGAAGGCGGCGCTGCTGCTGCCGCCGTCGACGTTGAGCTTGCTGCCGGCCAGCGTGACCTGGCGTCCCACCAGCGACGCGCCTGTCAGCGCCTGCAGCTGCGAGAACTGCGTGTTCAGGCCCTGCACCGTGGTGTTGAGCTTCTCGACCCCGTTGACCGTGTTGATCTGCGCCATCTGGCTGGTGATCTGCGCGTTGTCCATGGGGTTGAGCGGGTCCTGGTTTTGCATCTGCGTGACCAGGAGCTTGAGGAAACGGTCCGACGCGGCGTTTTCGTTGGCGGTGGGGGTGGTGCTGCCGGTGCCGCCGTTGTGGGCGGCGGAGGGGTTGGCGGCGGGGTTTGTTGCGGTGACAGCCATGTGGATCAGCCTTGCCCCATCTGCAGGGTCTTCTGCAGCAGGCTGCGCGCGGTGTTCATCACCTCCACGCTGTTCTGGTAGGACCGCGACGCAGAGATCATGTTGACCATCTCCTCCACCGGGTTGACGTTGCTGTAGGTCACATAACCGTCGGCGTCAGCGGCGGGGTGTTTGGGGTCCAGCACGCGGCGGCCGGGCGTGTCGCTTTCGGCGATGGTGGCCACACGCACGCCGACGGTCGCGTCGCGCTGCGGGCCCGTGCCCATCAGGGCACTCTGGAAGACGACCTGGCGGGCCTTGTAGGCGCTGCCATCGGGGCCGGCCACCGTGTCCACGTTGGACAGGTTGGACGCCACCGTGTTCAGCCGCTGACTTTGTGCGCTGATGGCGCTGCTGGCGACATCAAAGATCTTCATCATGCTCATGGGTCAGTCCCTGCTCAGCCTTGGTTGTGGCTCTTCATCGCGTCCATCGTCATGCGCACGTTGGCGTTGATGAAGCGCAGCGTGGCGTCGTACTTCAGGGCGTTGTCCATGAAGGCGCCGCGTTCGCGGTCCATGTCGACCGTGTTGTTGTCCAGGTTGCTCTGAACGGGCTGCACATAGCGCAGCGCGGTGGGTGCATGGCCGCCGGGCTGCATCACGTCACGGGCGATGCCGGCGCCAATGCCGGTGCCTGCACCTGTGCCGGACCCGCCGCTGGCGCCGTCAGCACCACCGCGGGCCGCCGTGGCGTCGCGCAGCGCAGTGGCGAAGTTGAAGTCCCGCGCCTTGTAGCCCGGGGTGTCGGCGTTGGCGATGTTGCCGGCGATCACCCGCTGCCTTTCGGCACGCAGGACCAGGGCCTGGCTGTGGAAATCCAGCGACTCGGTCAGTTTGGGGATCATGGGCACTCCTTGGGGAGAACGGCTTGGGCCAGATTCTGGAAGCGGCGCCCTTCGGACATGAGTGCGAAAAGACGCCTTTGGGGCACCTATTTCCAAGCCTTGTCAGACGGCCTCGCACCTACAGTGGCCTCCTGTGAACATGCCCCTGTCTCCGTCTGCCAAGTCCTTCACGCTGCTGTGTGCCGCCGCGTTGTGGGCCGGTGCCGCCGTGGCCACGACCCTGCCGCCGGATACGGTGGCCGAGGCCCTGGCCCTGGCCCGCGAAGGCGCACGTGCGCTGGCCCCGGCCGGTGCCCGCATCGAAGCCGAGGCCGGGCTGCTGGACAGCCGGTTGCGCCTGGCACCTTGCGCCCGCATCCAGGCTTTCCTGCCCGCTGGTGCCAGCCCCTGGGGCAAGAGCCGGGTGGGCCTGCGCTGTCTGGCAGGCCCCGTGTCCTGGCAGGTGCAATTGCCCGTCACCGTGCATGTCTGGGCACGGGCCGCCGTGGCGGTGGCTCCCTTGCCCGCCGGCGCGCAGTTGGAAGGCAGCGAACTGCAGTTGCTGGAGTCAGACTGGGCTGCCAGCCCGGGCAAGCCCTTCCTGTCGGCCGAGGAGCTGACCGGCCGCGTGCTGGCCCGCCCCTTGGCTGCCGGCACGCCCGTGCGCCCGATGGACCTGCGCCCGCGCCAGTGGTTTGCCCAAGGCGACACCGTTCAGATCCTGGCCCAGGGGCGCGGTTTTTCCGTCAGCGCCGAGGGCCGGGCCCTGGCGCCGGGTTATGAGGGCCAGCCGGTGCGCGTGCGCACCGAGGCCGGCCGTGTACTTGTGGCGGTGCCGGTGGCACAGCACCGTGTGGAGATGAGCCTGTGAGAGCGTCCGTGAGTCAGCCCGCAAGATCGCCCGTGAGACGATTCACCACAGCGCACCCCCGCATTTGCAGGGGATCGTTGAAAATCTCCATTCCGGCCCTAAAGTCCCGGCGCCTACCGTCCGATAGTGCGTTCATGTCATTGGGTTCTCACGCACTGCGTGTCCCTGACAGGAGTCAATCATGAAGATCGGTCCCCTCGATTCAAAGCCCGTCACCGCCCCGGCCAGCACCGACCGCAAGGGTGCAACTGCACCTGCGCAGCCGGCAGCCGAAGCGAGCGCCAAGGTCGCGATTTCGCCCGAAGCGTCCGCGCTGTCAGGCATGTCTTCGGACGCCACCTTTGACACCGCCAAGGTGGAGCGCATTGCGCAAGCCATCCGTGACGGCAAGTTCAAGGTCAATCCGGAAGCCATCGCCGACAAGCTGATCATCAACGCCGAG
>JANOAM010000171.1:0-8889 GCA_031411215.1 Betaproteobacteria bacterium | reverse complement strand
CACGATGAAGGGCTACTTGAAGAACCCTGCGGCCACGGACAAGGCCTTTGAAGGTGGTTGGTTCCACACCGGCGACCTGGCCGTGCTGGAGCCTGACCGCTACGTGAAGATCAAGGACCGCAGCAAGGACATCATCATCAGCGGCGGCGAGAACATCAGCAGCCTGGAAGTGGAAGACGCGCTGTACCGCCACCCCGCTGTGATGGCCTGCGCCGTGGTCGCGCGGCCGGACACCAAGTGGGGCGAGACGCCGGTGGCGTATGTGGAAACCAAGCCCGGCGCCACGGTGACTGCGGCCGATCTGGTGGCGCACTGCAAGGGCCTGCTGGCCGGCTACAAGGTGCCGCACGAGATCCGCTTCGAGACCATCCCCAAGACCAGCACCGGCAAGATCCAGAAGTTCCAGTTGCGCGAGCGGGCGAAGTCCTCGTCCGCGATTGATTGAGAGGCACCTGACATGGACAACGAAGCCCTTGTGCTGAAAGAGCAGGACGCACGCGGCGTCGTCACGCTGACGCTGAACCGCCCGCAGGCTTTCAACTCGTTGAGTGAGGCCATGCTGGACGCGCTGCAAACGGCGCTGGACGACGTGGCAACGGATGAGTCCGCGCGGGTGGTCGTCATCGCCGCCGCAGGCAAGGCCTTCTGCGCCGGCCACGACCTGAAGGAAATGCGCGCAGAGCCTTCACAGGCCTACTACGAAGGCCTGTTCGCGCAGTGCGGCCGCATGATGATGAGCGTGCAGGAACTGCCGGTGCCGGTGATCGCCCGCGTGCAGGGCATTGCCACCGCCGCAGGCTGCCAGTTGGTGGCCATGTGCGACTTGGCCGTGGCCGCACGCGAGGCACGTTTTGCCGTCAGTGGCGTCAAGCTGGGACTCTTCTGCAGCACGCCCAGCGTGGCGCTGAGCCGCAACCTCGGACGCAAGGCGGCCTTCGAGATGCTGGTGACGGGCGACTTCATCAGCGCTGACGAGGCGTTGGCCAAGGGCTTGGTGAACCGCGTGGTGGACGCCGACCAACTGGGCGCGGAAGTCGAACGCCTGGTATCGCGCATCGTCAGCAAGCCGCGTGTGGCCATTGCGCTGGGCAAGGGCTTGTTCTACCGCCAGCTGGAAGAGGGCATCCAGGCGGCGTATGACGATGCCGGCCAGACGATGGCTTGCAACATGATGGACGAACGCGCTCTGGAGGGTGTGCAGGCCTTCATCGAGAAGCGGCCGCCCCAGTGGTGAGGGCGGCTGGGCGCAGTGGGGCTCAGGTTCAGTAGCAGCGGACCATCTTGACCTGCACGCCTTTGCGCAGCCTGAACACCAGGGGCGCTTCGCCTGCCGGCCAAACCTGGAGCGTCAGCGTGCCGGCCTCCAGCCGTCCGACATACCGCGCCTTGGCGGGATCAGGCTTGGCGTCCTCACGCTGCGGGCCTCCACGCAGTTGTTCAAATGTACCCACGGTGTCGAAGCGGCCATCGCTGGCAAGCTGTACCGGGCCTTGAATGGTGCCGGTCGCGCACTCGAGATCCAGCTGAGTGCCCACGGCCGTGACGGTTATTTGCGCCCGGTCACCACCCCATTGACCCAGCAGCACGGCGTTGGCCGCCGGAGCAGCCCATGCCGACCATGCCATGAACAGTGCGTTCACCAGGCCGACACTCCAGAAGATGCGCCGCATGTGACAACCTTTCGCAAGACGACCTGCATGTTGCCACGTGGGACCCTGCAACGCGACTGGACCCGCAAGGGCGCCTCGGGCAAAAGAGAAACGCGCCCTTGCGGGCGCGTTTCTTCCTGCACAAGCGGTGGACTCAGGCCATTGCGCGACGCCGACGCGCACCGGCGCCCGTCAGCAACAGGGCCAGCCCTGCCAGCGCGAAGGACGACGGTTCCGGAACGAACGAAATGGACGAGATGTAGGTGTGCCAAATCGCCCGTTCGGTGGTGGTGACGCCGGGGATGACGGCCCAATTGGCGGCGTATTCGCCAATGGCGAAGAAGCGACGGTGATCATTCGGATCGAAGGTCACCGACGCGTAGTCACCCCAGCGCTGGCGGCAGGTGGTGTCGACGGAAGTGTGCACACCACAGCGGTAGTCATCTACCTCGCTGACACGCAGCAGCAGTTCATCGCCTTCTTCGATCAGGCTGCTGCCGTTCACACGGAATGCCTGAGCCATGAAGCTGATACGGCCGTCGGCCAGGCCGTCGCCGTTGAGGTCGGCGCGCGAGAAGCCGGAACGGTTGTAGCCGACGACCACCTCACCAAACTCGTTCACGGCAATGGAGCCTTCGTAGTAGTCAAAGCCCGTCTCCTGGATCTTGCCCTGCGACAGCAAGGCGCCCGTGTTGGCGTCCACCACGGTCCAGCGCACGGCGGTGTAGTCGCCGATGGCGGCGTCGGCTTTCACAGCGATCGTCGAGAAGATCATGCCGTTGTACTGCACGGCATTGGCCGTGATGCGAGGCGTCAACGTATCCACCCGGCGGCTGCCGTCAGGCTGGCGGCCAGGCCCTGCCGTCGCGTAGCCCGAGCCCGCAATCTGAGTGGATGCCGTCTGCGTGGCGCCAGCGGCGTCCACCCCGTTGACCTTGTAGAACACCTGCGCATTGAAGTCGCGGCTGTCGGCAATGACGGACACCGAGTTGGTGGTGTTGCCTTGCCAGTTCAGTGCGGCCTGAATCGCAAAGCCGTTGTCTGCACCGCTGGTCGGCGTGGTGAGGTTGGTCATTCCGGTCAAGCTGGGCGCACCGCCAAACAGGCTGGCCTTGGGGATCACGAACAGACTGGTGCCGGTGAAGCTGGGATTGAAGTTGTTGGTGCCGATGTACACACCCTTGTCATCCATCGACAAGGTCGGGTAGTCCAAGGTGCCGAGAACGCTGTTGGCCGCGCCGACGATCTGCGTCGACTTCCAGGTGCCCCCCGCATTGCTCGTGTCGGAAACGCCGACGTTGATCAGGTTGCCGGTGCCACCGAAGCCGATCATGAGCCAGCGGTTGGTGTAGTGATCGAAAAGCACACGCTGATCGCCGCCGGCGCCACCCGGCAGGCCCGCGGCCCCCCAGAAGGACTGCATGCTGACGCGAGACTGCACCGCACCGCTGTTCTTGTCGTAGATCGTGATGCTGCCGTTGTTGGTTTCCAGGTACTGCGTCGTGCCCACGGCGCCCATGGTGTCGGGCGGACGGAAGCAGTTGTTCAGCGCACAGTTGTCCAGTTGCGAGGTGCCTTCAAAGCCCCCAGTCACCACGACGCCAGCCCAGGTGCTGGCGCCAGCCCCCAGCGCGAGCGCCAAGGCGGCGGCTTGCGACAGTTTGGAAAATCCGACGGACGGGCTCTTCTTCACTCAGTTCTCCTTGACCGCGACTGGCGGGCACAGATGGTTACAGGTGCCTGCGGTGTTGCACGAATCGAGCCCGGTCGGTGCAAAGCAGAAAAAAGCTATTGAAATCAACGGCCCGTCGCGGCGGCAGTGAATTGGGATCGGGGTGACTGAAAGGCCGGGCGACAGGCGGAAAACCCTGAATGCGCGTGCGGCCGCGAGCAAGAGTGCACCTGCACGCCCTGATGAGTTGACGTGTCAGTCCGCTTTTGCCCCACTAGCCCTCACCACCGGCTGGTAGCGCTTCAGTTCGCGCTGGATCAAGGCTGCGAACTGTTCCGGGGTGCCGGACACGGGTTCTGCCATCAGCTGCGCAAAGCGCGCCTTCACCTCCGGCGACTGCAGCGCGGACACAAAGGCGGCATTGAGCCTGGCGACGACCTCCTTCGGCGTGCCGGCTGGGGCCACCAGACCCCACCAAGTGTCGATCTCGAACCCTGGCAAGGTCTCGGCGATGGCAGGCACCTCGGGCAGCAGCGGGCTGCGCTGCGCACTGGTGACGGCCAGCGCGGTAATCTTGCCGGCACGGATGTTGGGTGCGGCGGTGGCCAGATTGTCCAGCGTGAAGTCGACCTGACCCGATACCAGCGCCAGCTGGCTGGGCGCGCCACCGGCGTAGGGGATGTGCACGGCGAAGAAGCCGCCGCGCTGCTTGAAGATCTCGCCGCCCAGGTGGCCGGCACTGCCGTTGCCGCCGCTGCCGTAGTTCAGTTTGCCGGGGTTGGCCTTGGCGTAGAGCAGGAAGTCCTTCAACGTGGTGATTTTCAGGCGCTGCGCGACTTCGGCGTTCATCACCAGCACGTTGGGGATGCGCACCATCTGCGTCACCGGCGCGAAGTCCTTGACTGGGTCAAAAGGCAGCTTGCTGTAGAGCCAGGGGTTGATGGCATGCATGGCCGTGGCGCCCACGCCCAGGGTCAGGCCGTCGGGCGCGGCCTTGGCGACGATGTCCACGCCGATGTTGCCGCCGGCGCCGGGTTTGTTCTCGATGACGATGGTGCCCAGCGTGTCGCGCACCTTGTCGGCCACGAGGCGCACGGTCACGTCGATGGGGCCGCCGGCCGCAAAGGGCACGACGATGCGCATGGGCTTGTTCTGCGCGAACGCGGTGGTGGCGGGCAGCGTGCTGCTGGCGGCCAAGGTGGTGATGAAGGCGCGGCGGTCCATGAACGGTGTCTCCGGTTGATGGACGGATTGTCAGGCTGCTTCGCGAGCCTCCTTCTCCAGGTGTTCCACCAGCAGCCGCGTCGTGGCCGTCGTGCTGCCGTCGCGTCGTGTGCAGACGCAGAAGCGCCGCAGGGCCCAGTCGTCCGTCAGCGGCACCAGGGCCAGTTGCGCCATGCTGGCGTGGCCTTCTATGGCCTCACGCGGCAGCACGGAAGGGCCCAGGCCCGCGGCCACGATGCGTGCCGCCGCGTCCATGCCGGAGACCTGGATGCGCCAGTCCGGCACGCGGCCCAGCTTGGCGGCTTCGCGGCGCAGCAGCACGTCCATCATGCCGCCGGGTGCGGCGCTGACGGCCACGTCGTCCAGCGCCTCGGCAAAGCTGATGCGCTTGCGCCGCGCCCAGCGGTGCGCGGCCGGGGTCACCAGGCAGAGCTGGTCCTGGCGGTAGTGGACGCTGTCCAGGCCGCTCAGGTCGGTGGCGTCCCACAGCACGCCCACGTCGGCGGCCCCTTCACGCACGGCACGGACAATTTCCGGGCTGACCCGTTCGTCCAGGCTCACGCGCACGGCGGGGTGCTGGCGGAGGAAGCTGCCGATATCGCCGCCCAGCTTTTCCGCCAGCACGGAAGGGGATGCCACCACACGCACGCTGCCCTGCACGCCGGTGGCAAATTCGCTCAGTTCGGCATGCATGCGGGCCATCACACCCAGCACCTGTCGGGCCTGTCGCAGCAGCGCCTGGCCGGCGGCAGTGGGCTCGATGCCACGCCGGCCGCGCACCAGCAGCGGCGCGCCGATCTGTGCTTCCACCGCGGCGATGCGCTTGCTGACGGCGGACGCGACGATGGCTTCGCGCTCGGCCGCGCGGGCAATGTTGCCTTCCTCGCAGACGGCGACAAAGAGGCGCAGCGTGACGGGGTCGAAGTCCGTGACCACAGGGGTAAGAGGCTGAGACATTCCGGATTGGAACGTCAGGGCTGCCGAAATACCGCTGATGATGCAGCACGGCATGGCTACAGTGCGCAGCCATGAACACCAACCAGCCCGTGACCATCCGCGACGTGGGCCTGCGCGACGGCCTGCAAAGCATCACCCGCACCGTGCCCACGGCCACCAAGCTGCAATGGCTGCACGGCGCCTACGCGGCTGGCCTGCGTGAACTGGAGGTCGGCTCCTTCGTGCCGGTACGCCTGCTGCCGCAACTGGCCGACACGGCCGAACTGGTCACCGCGGCCAACACGCTGCCGGGGCTGCTGGGCAGCGTGCTGGTGCCCAACCTCAAGGGTGCGGATCGGGCATTGCAGAGTGGCGCCAAGGCCATGCTGCTTCCGCTGAGCGCCAGCCATGCACACAGTCTGGCCAACCTGCGCAAGTCGCCGGACGAGGTGGTGGCCGACATTGCCGCTATTCGCCGCCTGCGTGACGAATGGGCGGACCAGACCGGCCAGCGCTGCCTGCTGGAGGTGGGCCTCAGCACGGCCTTCGGCTGCACCATCCAGGGCCGGGTGGACGAGTCCGAGGCGCTGCGCCTGGTGCAGGCTGCGCTGTTCGCGGGCGCCGACTGTGTGGGCCTGGCCGACACCGTGGGTTATGCCGACCCGGAGCAGGTCCGCCGCCTCTTCACGCGTGGTTTTGATGCGGTCGGCGACAAGCTCAGCTGCGGCCACTTCCACGACACCCGTGGCCTGGGCCTGGCGAATGTTTACGCCGCCTGGCAGACCGGCGTGCGGCGTTTTGACGCCTGCCTGGGTGGCATCGGCGGCTGCCCGCATGCGCCGGGCGCCAGCGGCAATGTGTCGACCGAAGATGTGGCCTATCTCTTTGCCAGCATGGGCGTGCCCACGGGGCTGGACTTTGACGCGCTGATCGCGCTGCGTGGGCAACTGGCGCAGTGGCTGGAAGGCGAATGCCTGCATGGCAGCATCGCGAGTGCGGGTCTGCCCAAGACGCTGAAGTTGACGGCATGAAAGTCAACAACCCGGCCAACAACCCGGCAAACGCCCCTCTGCCGCTGCAAGGCTTGCGGGTCGTCGAGTTCACCCACATGGTGATGGGCCCCACCTGCGGCATGGTGCTGGCCGACATGGGCGCGGAAGTCATCAAAGTCGAGCCCATAGAAGGTGAAGGCACGCGCCGCCTGCTGGGCGCGGGCTCCGGTTTCTTCCCCATGTTCAACCGCAATAAGAAGAGCGTGCTGGTGGACCTGAAGCAGCCGGCTGGCGCCGAAGTGGCACGCCGCTTGGCGCTCAGCGCCGACGTGGTGGCCGAAAACTTCAAGCCAGGCGCGCTGAAGAAGTTCGGGCTGGACTATGCGTCGCTGGCCGAGCAGAACAGCCGCCTCATCTACGTCAGCCACAAGGGCTTTCTGCCCGGCCCCTACGAACACCGCACCGCGCTGGACGAAGTGGTGCAGATGATGGGCGGCCTGGCCTACATGACCGGCCGGCCCGGCGACCCGCTGCGCGCCGGTACCAGCGTCAACGACATCATGGGCGGGCTCTTTGGCGCGATCGGTGCCCTGGGCGCACTGATCCAGCGTGGCATCACCGGCAAGGGCATGGAGGTGCAGAGCGCGCTGTACGAGAACAACGTGTTCCTGATGGGCCAGCACATGCTGCAGTACGCCATGACCGGGGTTCCGGCGCAGCCCATGCCGGCCCGGCTGAGCCCCTGGGCCGTGTACGACGTGTTCACCGTGAAGGACGGTGAACAGATCTTCCTGGCGGCGGTGAGCGACACGCAGTGGCAGACTTTCTGCGACGCGCTGGGCATGGCCGACCTGAAGGCCGACCCGCAACTGGCCACCAACAACCAGCGTGTGCAAGCGCGGGCGGTGCTGATGGCGGCCCTGCGCGAACGCCTGGCCATGCGGCCGGCGGCTGAGCTGGCCGCCATCTTCGAACGCGTGGGCCTGCCCTTTGCGCCCATACGCAGGCCGGAAGACCTCTTCGAGGACCCGCACCTGGTCGCCACCGGCGGCCTGGCCGATGTGACCGTGGCCGACGGGCCCAGGGCCGGCCAGACGGTGAAGACCACGCTGTTCCCCTTCACCCTGGGCGGCCGACGCCTGGGCGTGCGGCTGCAACCGCCGAAGATGGGCGAACACACCCAGGCCCTGCTGCACGGCTTGGGCTACAGCAGCGACGACATCGAACAACTCAAGGCGCAGGCTGTCGTGGCCTGACGACCTTCCAACAAGACAGACCGGAGACCAGACATGCACCAGACCAGCCGCCGCCAGACCTTGACCGCACTCAGCCTGGCGGTCTTGGCGCCAGCCGCCTTTGCGCAAGTGGACAAGCCCATCCGCTTTGTCCTGCCCAACGCCACGGGCTCCGGCGTGGACACCATCACCCGCGCTGCGCAGGCCGCGCTGGCCAAGGCGCTGGGCCATGCCGTCGTGGTCGACAACCAGCCCGGCGCTGGCGGTGTGCTGGGCCTGCAGACGCTGGCACGGTCCGCGCCTGACGGCTTCACGCTGGGTGTAGTCAGCAACAACGTGGTGATCTTCCCCAGCGTGATGAAGCAGCTGCCCTTTGACATGCCGGGCGATTTCACGCCCATCGCCATCGTCGGCAGCACGCCGATCGTCATCGTCGCCAACGCCAAGCTGGCCGCCAACAACAGCAAGGAGTTCATCGCACTTTTGAAGAGCAAACCAGGCCAGCTGAACTTCGGCTCCGGTGGCAACGGCACCATCCTGCACCTGGCCGGTGAGATGTTCCTGGACGAGGCCGGTGTCACCGCCAAACACATCCCGTACAAGGGCGTGGGGCCGATGGTGACGGACCTGATCGGCGGCCAGGTGGACTTTGCGGCCGTGGCGCTGCCCAGCGTGCAGCAGCACATCAAGAGTGGCGCGCTCAAGGCCATCGGCATGACCACCGCGCAGCGTGTGGCCGCCGCAGCGGACATCCCCACCTTCGTGGAGCAGGGCCTGCCGGGTTATGTGATGGACGCCTGGTTTGCGGTGCTGGGCCCCAAGGGTCTGCCAGCTGCCGAGGTCAAGCGTGTGCATGAAGCCCTGGTGGCCGCGTTCAACGACGCGGGCGTGAAGGAAGCGATGGCCAAGCAGGGCAACACCATCAGCATCAGCACGCCGGAACAGGCCGCCGTGGCCTTCAGGCGCGAATTGGCCAAGTACGCGCAGTTGGTGAAGAAGGCGGGTCTCGAAGTCAATTGAGGTTCCAGGGCTGCCTGGATTGCAGCCGGGGGTTTCGGCCCCGGGGCCGACTCACTTTCTTTGCTGGTGCAAAGAAAGTAAGCAAAGAAAGCACCTTGGGGAACATGCGGTGGTCGTAGCTCGGATCGATCGCTGCGCTCCGACCGGTGAAGTGCGGTGTT
>JANOAM010000170.1:0-5111 GCA_031411215.1 Betaproteobacteria bacterium | reverse complement strand
GCGTGACAGTGGTGAGCTGTGGCTGGACGGTCGGCCGGTGGAGATTGACGACCCGCGCCATGCGCAGGCGCTGGGCATAGGCATCGTGCACCAGGAACTGAACCTGATGAACCACCTGAGCGCCGCGCAGAACATCTTCATCGGCCGTGAACCGCGCGGGCGCTTCGGTGTCTTCCTGGACGAAGAGCGTCTGAACGCGCAGGCCGCCGCCGTCTTCCAGCGCTTGAACGTGCAGCTGGACCCGCGGGTGTGTGTGGGCGAACTGAGCGTGGCGCGGCAGCAGATGGTGGAGATCGCCAAGGCGCTGTCCTTCGACTCGCGGGTGTTGATCATGGACGAGCCCACCGCCGCGCTGAACCCGCAAGAGGTGGCCGAACTCTTCCGCACCGTGCGCCGCTTGAAGGAACAGGGTGTGGGCATCGTCTACATCTCGCACAAGATGGACGAGCTGCAGCAGATTGCCGACCGCGTGACGGTGATGCGTGACGGCCGCAGCGTGGGCACACGCCGCATGGCGGACACCACCGTGGGCGAGATCATCAACTGGATGGTCGGCCGCGAACTGGGTGATCTGCCGCGTGCGCACAGCGGCGCACCGTGTGGGGCGGTGGCGCTGGAGGTTCGTGGCCTGACACGCCGCAAGGGCGGCCACCCCTTGCACGACGTGAACTTCACGCTGCGCCGCGGTGAGGTCCTGGGTTTTGCCGGCTTGATGGGCGCAGGCCGCACGGAAGTTGCCCGCGCTGTTTTTGGCGCGGACGCGGTGGACAGCGGCGAGATCCGTGTGCACGGCCAGGTGGTGCGCATCCGCTCGCCCCGTGACGCCGTGGCCGCGGGCATCGGCTACCTGTCGGAAGACCGCAAGCACTTCGGTCTGGCCACGGGCTTGGACCTGCGCAGCAACGTGGCCATGGCCTCGCTGTCGCGCTTCACACGCCGGGGCTTCGTGGATGATGACGCCGTGGACAAAGCCGCCACACGCAGCGTGCAGCAGCTGGGCATCAAGACGCCGTCCATCAGGCAGACCGTGCGCCTTCTGTCGGGTGGGAACCAGCAAAAGATCGTCATTGCCAAATGGCTGCTGCGCGACTGCGACATCCTCATCTTCGACGAGCCCACACGCGGCATCGACGTCGGTGCGAAGGCAGAGATCTACCGCCTGCTGCACGCGCTGGCGGAGCGCGGCAAGGCCATCGTGGTGATCTCGTCCGAACTGCCGGAGCTTTTGCGCCTGGCGCAGCGCGTCGTGGTGATGTGCGAAGGCCGCATCACCGGTGAACTGTCCGCGGCCGACGCCACGCAGGAACGCATCATGGAACTGGCCACGCGGCGCGAAGCCATCACCTCTTGAATCGATGAACATCCCTGACAAACCACGCGCCCTGGCCCGCCTGCTGCAGCCGGCCGCACGCCGCAAGCTGCTGGCCTTTGCCAGCCTGCTGGCGCTGATGCTGTTTTTCGGCGTCGCGTCCGACCGCTTCCTGGACAGCGACAACCTGGTCAGCATCCTGCAAGCCACGGCTGTCAACGGTGTGCTGGCGGTGGCCTGCACCTTCGTCGTCATCACCGCGGGCATTGACCTGTCGGTGGGCACGCTGATGACCTTCTGCGCCGTGATGGCCGGCGTGGTGCTCACCAACCTGGGCCTGGCCTTGCCGCTGGGCATAGCCGCCGCCATCCTGTCCGGCGCGCTGTGCGGCGCGGTGTCGGGCGTGCTGGTGGCCAAGCTGAAGATCCCGCCCTTCATTGCCACGCTGGGCATGATGATGTTGCTGAAGGGCCTGTCGCTGGTGATCTCCGACACCAAGCCCATCTACTTCAACGACACGCCGGGTTTCTCTGCCATCTCACAGGACTCGCTGATCGGTGAGCTGATCCCCGCGCTGCCCATCCCCAACGCGGTGCTGATCCTTTTCCTGGTGGCCGTGGTGGCGGCCGTGCTGCTGAACCGCACGCTGCTGGGTCGCTACACGTTTGCGTTGGGCAGCAACGAAGAGGCGGTGCGCCTGTCGGGTGTGGACGTGGACTTCTGGAAGATCGCGGTCTACACCGTCAGCGGCGGCATCTGCGGCATCGCCGGGCTGCTGATCGCGTCGCGCCTGAACTCTGCGCAACCTGCGCTTGGGCAGGGTTATGAGCTGGACGCGATTGCTGCGGTGGTGATCGGCGGCACGTCGCTGGCCGGTGGTGCCGGCACCATCCTGGGCACGCTGATCGGCGCTTTCATCATGAGCGTGCTGACCAACGGCCTGCGCATCCTGTCGGTGGCGCAGGAATGGCAGACGGTGATCACCGGCGTGATCATCATCCTGGCCGTCTACACCGACATCCTGCGCCGCCGCACGGCCTGAAAAACAAGGAGACACCGCATGAACCGACGTCATCTGCTGGGCCTGGCGGCCACGCTTGCACTGGCTGGGGGCGCCCACGCGCAGGAGATCCACATCCCGCTGGTCAGCAAAGGCTTCCAGCACCAGTTCTGGCAAGCCGTGAAGGCCGGTGCCGAGCAGGCTGGCAAGGACTACAAGGTCAAGGTGACGTTTGAAGGCCCGGAGTCCGAGGCCATGGTGGACAAGCAGATCGACATGCTGTCGGCCGCGCTGGCCAAGAAGCCCGCGGCCATCGGCTTTGCGGCGCTGGACAGCAAGGCCGCCATCCCGCTGTTGAAGAAGGCGCAGGCAGCCAAGATCCCCGTGGTCGCCTTTGACTCGGGTGTTGACAGCGACGTGCCGGTCACCACCGCCACCACCGACAACCGCGCCGCCGCTGCGCTAGCCGCCGACAAGCTGGCGGAGCTGATCGGCAAGGAAGGCGAGGTGGCCGTGGTGGCGCACGACCAGACCAGCCGCACCGGTGTCGACCGGCGTGACGGTTTTGCCGAACGCATGAAGGCCGCCTACCCCAAGGTGCGAATAGTCAGCGTGCAGTACGGCGGTGGTGACCACTTGAAGAGCACCGAGATCGCCAAGTCCATCCTCCAGGCCAACCCCAGGTTGAAGGGATTGTTCGGCACCAACGAAGGCTCGGCCATCGGCATCGTCAACGCGGTGAAGGAGATGAAGCGCCAGGTGGTCATCGTGGGCTACGACTCGGGCAAGGCGCAGAAGGACGCCATCCGCTCCGGGCTGATGGCCGGCGCCATCACGCAGAACCCGGTGGGCATTGGCTACAAGACGGTGGAGGCGGCGGTGAAGGCGCTGAAGGGGGAGAAGCTGCCCAAGGTGATCGACACCGGCTTCTTCTGGTACGACAAGGGCAACATCGCGGACCCCAAGATCGCTGCGGTGCTGTATGACTGAATCGAGCAACTGACGCGCGCGACTGAAGAACATGGACCTGCAACTGCAAGGCAAGGTGGTCGTCGTCACCGGCGGTGCGGCGGGCATAGGCGCGGCCATCTGCGCAGGCCTGGTGCGTGAAGGTGCGGTGCCGGTGGTGCTGGACCGCGATGTCCCAGCGCCCGGTCTGGGCTTCGAGCATGTGCAACTGGAACTCACCGACGAGGCTGCTTGCCGCGCCGCGGTGGCGGGCATCCTGCAGCGCCACGGCGGTGTGGACGCGCTGGTCAACAACGCTGGCGTCAATGACGGCGTGGCACTGGACGCGGGCCGTGCGGCCTTCGTGCGGTCTCTGGACCAGAACCTGGTGCAGGTTTATGTCATGACGCACCTGTGCGTGGACAGCCTCTGCGCGCGGCAGGGTTCCATCGTCAACATCTCGTCCAAGACCGCACTGACGGGGCAGGGCCGCACCAGTGGTTATGTCGCGGCCAAGGCTGCGATGCTGGGGCTGACGCGTGAATGGGCTGCCGCTTTGGCGCCGCAAGGCGTGCGTGTGAACGCCGTGTTGCCGGCCGAGGTGATGACGCCGCTGTACCAGCGCTGGCTGGCAACAAGAACCGACCCGGCGGCTGTGCTGGCTGAGGTGGAGGCGCGCATCCCGCTGGGCCACCGCCTCACCACCGATACCGAGATTGCCGACGCGGTGCTGTTCCTGCTGTCACCGCGTTCCGCGCACACCACGGGGCAGTGGGTCCACCCGGATGGCGGTTATGTGCACCTGGACCGCGCGTTGAGCTGAGCCGCTCAGCCCTTTTTCTTGTTGTAGACGTCCGCGCAGACGGCCGCCAGCAGCACCAGCCCCTTGATGACCTGCTGGTAGTCGATGCCGATGCCCAGGATGGACATGCCGTTGTTCATCACGCCCATCACGAAGGCGCCGATCACTGCGCCCATCACCCTTCCCACACCGCCGGACGCCGACGCGCCGCCGATGAAACAGGCCGCGATCACGTCCAGCTCAAAGCCCAGGCCGGCCTTGGGCGTGGCGGTGTTCAGGCGTGCCGCGAACACCAGACCGGCCAGCGCGGCCAGCACACCCATGTTGACGAAGCTCAGGAAGATCAGGCGCTCGGTGCGTATGCCCGATAGCCGAGCGGCCTTTTCGTTGCCGCCCAACGCGTACATGCGGCGGCCGATGACGGTGCGTGCGGTCACGAAGTCGTAGGCCACCATCAGCACGAACATCACGATCAGCACATTGGGCAGGCCCTTGTAGGACGCCATCTGCCAGGACAGCGCGACGATCACCGCGGCGAACACGGCATTGCGCAACAGGAACAGCGGCGCCGGCTCCACCTCCATGGCGTTGAGCTGCTGGTGGCTGCGTGCACGCCAGCCCATCACCACCATCGCAGCGGCCACGCCCACACCCAGGGCCAGCGACGTGAGGCGCAGGTCCTCACCACCGATACCGGCCATAGGGTCGGGGATGAAGCCCGAGCTGAGCATCTGGAAGTCGTCAGGGAACGGTCCCACCGACTGGCCCGCCAGCAGCGCCAGCGCCAGGCCCTTGAAAACCAGCATGCCGGCCAACGTGACGATGAAAGACGGGATGCGCAGCCAGGCCACGAACCAGCCCTGCGCCGCACCGATGGCACCGCCCACCACCAGGCAGACGATGGTCGCGGGCACGAAGTGCCAGTCGTGGTTGACCATCAGCACCGCGGCCAGCGCGCCGACAAAACCGCAGACCGAACCCACGGACAAGTCGATGTGGCCGGCGACGATCACCAGCAGCATGCCCAGCGCCATGATGACGATGTAGCTGTT
>JANOAM010000169.1:0-8504 GCA_031411215.1 Betaproteobacteria bacterium | reverse complement strand
GCCGACTATGCGCAGCAGTTGCTGGCCCAGGGCAAGGCCAGCAGCATCAACAACCTGCCGGTGGGCACCGGGCCCTGGCAATTCAAGAGTTACCGCAAGGACGACGTGCTGCGCTTCAAACCGCACCCGCACTACTGGCAGGGCCTGCAGACCGGGCAAACGACGCCCAGGGCCCTGGTCTACGCCATCAGCCGCGAACCCAATGTGCGGGTGCAGAAGCTGGCGCGCAGCGAATGCCACATCACGGCGCCCATACGCGACGTCGACATCACGGCGCTGCACGGCCACCCGCAAGTGGTCATCCAGAAGATCCAGGCGCTGAACATCAGCTACCTGTCCTTCAACCTGAAGAAGCCGCCCGTGGACAAGCGTGAGGTGCGTGAAGCGCTGGACACCGCCATCGACCGTGACGCGCTGTTCAAGGTGCTGTTCCCGCGGGGTGATGCGCTGCAGGCCGTCAGCGCCTTTCCGCCCGCCGTGCCCGGCTTCAACAAGACGCTGAAGAACGCGTTCAACCCGGAACGCGCCAGACAACTGCTGGCCGCCGCGGGCTACCCGAACGGCTTCGAGATCAACCTGTGGGCCCTGCCCATCAGCCGCCCCACCAACCCCAACGGCCAGCTGATGGCGCAGATGATCCAGGCCGACTGGGCGAAGATCGGCGTCAAGGCGCACATCCTCACCTACGAATGGGGCGAATACCTCAAGCGCGCCAACCAGGGCGAGCACCACGTCTACATGAGCGGCTGGAGCACCGACGTGGCCGCGGCCGATGAATTCCTGACCCCCAACCTGACCTGCCCCGCCAGCCGCGGCGGCATCAAGTTCTGCAACAAGGACTTCGACGCACTGGTGGACGCGGCACGCGCTGAAGTCAACGAGCCCAAACGCCTGGCGCTGATCGAACAGGCCCAGCTCATCTTCAAGCGCGAACGACCCTGGATGCCGATGGCGCACAGCAGCGTCTACATCCCCATGCGGCGTGACGTGACGGGCTTTGTGATGTCGCCCAACGGGAGCATGGACTTTGAAGGAGTGACGCGAAAGTGAGTCGTAAATGACATTGCGTTTGGCCGTCGTGCAGCCACGCATGCAGTGGCACACCGCCGGCAACCTAGCCACCATCGAGTGTGCGTTGCAGTGCGCGCATGAACAAGGCGCCCAGCTGTGCAGCTTCCCGGAACTGGCGCTCACGGGCTTTCACCGCGGCATCGTGCAGGAGGCCGACCCGGCCATCGTGCAGCCGGCGCTGGACCGTGTGCAGGCGCTGTGCGCGCGTCTGCAAATTGCGGCCGCGTTGGGTGCGCCCACCTGGGATGCGGCAGGTGGGCGCTTCAACAGTCACCTGCTCATCGACGAACACGGTCAGCTCGCTGCAGTGGTCGCCAAACAAGGCCTCACCGACCCCGAGGCCACCTTCTTCCAGCGAGGTGGCACCCGGCCCGTGGCGCGGCTGCAGGGCTGGCGCTGCAGCGCGGTCATCTGCCGTGAGGTCGAAGACCAGGCGGTGATCGCCGCGCAACTGCCGCTGGGCACGGCCGACCTGTTGTTCTGGCCCGGACAGATGCGACCCGACCCCGCCAAACCCGTCACCGACCCGCCGCAGCATGTGCAGCAGGCGCAGGCCATCGCCCGCATGACGGGTGCCTACGTGCTGCAGAGCAACTGGCCCAACGCACTGAACCGCCCGGACGAAAGCCACCACTGCGGCCACAGCGCCATGATTGCGCCCACGGGTGAGCTGCTGTTCCGCCTGCCCGAGGAAGGCTGCGGCCTGGCCGTGTTCGAGCTGGGCGACCGCCATTACAGCTGGCTGGACGAAAGCACCTGGCCACAACTCGACACCACCCCCGCATGATCCGCGTCGAAGACATTGCCGCCAGCAGCGACTTCCGCCACCTGCGCACGCTGCGCCAGGTACCACACGATCTGCGTTATGTCGGCAACAACAACTTCGCCGGCCGCAGCCTCTATGGCCGGCTGGACTGCGCCTGGCTGCGCCGCGAAGCCGCAGATGGCCTGGAGGTTGCCGCCGCGTGGCTGCAAGCGCAGCGCCCGGGCTGGTGCATCCTGGTGCTGGACGCGCTGCGCCCGCAACGGGTGCAGGAAGCCATCTGGGTGGACGTGGCCGGCACGCCGCAGCAGGAATACTTCGCCAACCCTGAACGCGGCAGCATCCACAGCTACGGCATGGCGGTGGACGTGACGCTGCTGGCGCCGGACGGCAGCGAAGCCGACATGGGCGCCGGCTTTGACGAGATGACGCCCCGGTCCCACCCCGCGCTGCACGAAGAACACCTGGCCAGCGGCGTGCTCACGGCAGCGCATGTGGAAGAACGCGCCTGGCTGCGCGGCGCGATGGAGCAGGGCGGCTTCCACGGCATCCCCAACGAGTGGTGGCACTTCGACCATGGCGACCGCGACCGCGTCCGCCGTGAGCTGCCCCGTGTGTACTGACTTCAGCGAGAGAACGCCTTCCATGTCCACCACACGACGCTCGTTCCTGGCCGCTGCGGCCGCATCGACCACCGCGCCCTTCGCACTGCCCGCGTCCGCCCAGGCTGGGGCCGCCATCCGCCCCAAGCGCCTGCAGCCCGGCGACACCATCGCGTTCATCAACCCCAGCAGCGCCATCTATGAACGTGCGCCCTACGAGATCGCGGCCGAATCGCTGCAGGCGCTGGGCTTCAAGGTGCGCGAAGCGCCCAATCTGCGCGCGCGCTACGGCCAGTTCGCCGGTACGGACGCGCAGCGTGCCGCCGACGTGAACGCCATGTTCGCCGACCCTTCCGTGCACGGCATCCTGGCATTGACCGGCGGCAGCGGCGGCAACCGCATCCTGCCGCTGCTGGACTACGGCCTGATCCGTCGCAACCCCAAGGTGCTGGCGGGTTTTTCGGACATCACCGCGCTGATCAACGCCGTCCACGTGCAGACCGGTCTGGTCACCTTCCACGCGCCGGTGGGTATTTCGGAATGGAACGCCTTCAGCGTCGAACACTTCCGCGGCACGCTGATGGACGCGCAGGCCATGCTGCTGGCCAACCCACGCGACAAGGACGACAACATCGTGCCCAAGACCGGCCGCATCAGCCCGCTGCGCGGCGGCAAGGCGCGTGGCCATTTGGTCGGCGGCAACCTGGCGGTGCTGACCAGCATGGCCGGCTCACCCTACTGGCCGCGGTTCGACGGTGCCATCCTGTTCCTGGAAGAGATCAACGAAGTCCTCTACCGCGTGGACCGCATGCTCAGCACGCTGAAGATCAGCGGCGCACTCAGCAAGGTCGCCGGCGTGGTGCTGGGTGGCTTCACCAACTGCACACCGGGCGACGGCAACTACGGCACGCTGACGCTGGACGAGATGTTTGACGACTACTTCAAGCCGCTGAACGTGCCGGTCTACAGCGGCGCGCTGTTCGGGCACATCAAGCGCAAGTTCACGCTGCCGGTGGGGCTGAACGTGGAGATGGATGCCGACGCGGGGACCATCCGCTACCTGCAGCCGGCGGTGACCTGATCTCCCCAAATTCTGGCTAGCTAGCTAGAATCATGGTCCGTCCTGTCAGGGCCTCCGCCATGTCCACGTTTGCTCTCTTCGAAGCCAAGAACCGCCTGTCCGAACTGGTAGACCGCGTGCTGGCAGGCGAGGTGATCGACATCACGCGCCACGGCAAGGTCGTGGCCCGCTTGAGCCCGCCCGAAGACGCCGCCACGCGCGAGCGCAGTGCGCTGGACGCGGTGACACGCCTGCAAAAGGCCAGCCGCGGTGTGAGCCTGGGAAGGCTGAACAGCCGTGACCTGATCAGGGACGGCCGCCGCTGATGGCCACTGCCCGGGCGGCCACCCGCCTCAGGGCTCGTGAACCTGCGCCGCCGGCCTACGCGGCACCACCCGGCTTCGTCGTCGACGCATCGGTCAGTGCCGCCTGGCTGTTGCCCGATGAGGCCACGCCCTACACCGCCGCCGCCTTGCTGGCCACGGCCACCGCGGACATCTGGGTGCCGGCGCTGTGGCAGCTGGAGATGGCGAACCTGCTGCAGAGCGCGCAACGCCGCAAACGCATCACGGCGGCCAAGCGCGTGGAACTGGCCACCGCAGCCGCAGGCCTTCGGCTGCAGGTCTGCCGCGAGCCCGTGGCGCTGACCACGCTGGATACCTTGGCCGCGGAGTACATGCTCAGTGCCTACGACGCCTGCTACCTGGAACTGGCGCTGCGCCGCGGTCTGCCGCTGGCCACGCTGGACCAGGCTTTGCTGGCGGCCATGGCCCGTTGCGGTGTGCAGTTGGCATCCCCGCCCACCCCGTCAAAGACCCGGTCATGAACACCTCCAGGCAACGCCACGGCCGCGCGGAGGTCTAGAAGCGGCTGCCCGGCTCGCGCAGGAAGGCTTCTTCCTCGGGTGTGGACACCCGGCCCAGCACCGCATTGCGGTGCGGGTAGCGGCCGAAGCGTTCGATGATGTCGGCGTGTTTCTGCGCCCACAGGCGCGCGTCGGCCATGTCGGGGTGTGCGCCGGCCAATGCGTTGAAGAGGCGCATCGACGCCTGCTGCACGGCGCGGTCCTCCGCGTGTTCATACGGCAGGTAGGCAAAGCCGCGCTGCAGCGGCGTCAAGGCCTGGTCATCGCCACGCGCCACCAGGGTCTGTGCGGCGGCCAAGGCCAGCGCATCACCGGCAAAGGCACGCGGCGTGTCGCGGAAGCTGTTGCGGGTGAACTGGTCCAGCACCACGATGCGCGCCAGCGTGCCGGCCGGCGTGGCGTCCCAGTCCCGCAGGCCGCCCGCCAGCGCCGCTTCGATCACGACACCGAAGCGCTCGCGGATCTGCGCGTCAAAGGCTGCGTCCTTGCGGAACCACTCGGCACGCGGCCGCGTGGTGGGCGGGTCGCCGAACCAGAAGGCCAGAACCTCGGCGGCAGCGGCGATCACGGTCAATCCAGCCGTGCGCCGGAGTCCTTCACCGCCTTGGCCCACTTGGGCATCTCGGCGGCCAGGTACTGGGTGAAGGCTTCCGGACCCAGGTAGGCCGGGTCGGCGCCCTGCGCCACCATGCGGGTGCGGATGTCCGGCGTTTCCAGCGTGGCCTTGAAGGCCGCGGCCAGCTTGTCCATCACGGGCTTGGGCGTGGCGGCCGGGGCCAGCACACCGTAGAAGCCGACCACGTCAAAGCCCTTCACGCCGGCTTCGATCAACGTGGGCACGTCCGGCAGTGCGTTGCTGCGTTCGCGGCTGGTGACGGCCAGCGCCCGCAGCTTGCCCTGCTTCACGTACTGGCTGGCCTGCGGGATGCTCTCGGCCATCATCTGCACCTGCCCGCCCAGCAGGTCCGTGAAGGCCGGCGCACTGCCCTTGTAGGGGATGTGCACGATGAAGGTGCCGGTGGCCGCCTTGAACATTTCCGGCACCAGGTGGCTGATGCCGCCGTTGCCGGCCGAGCCGTAGTTCAGCTTGCCCGGGTTCTTCTTGGCCAGCGCCACCAGTTCCTGCAGCGTGTTGGCCGGCACCTGCGGGTTGACGACGATGGCCAGCGGCTGCATGGCGGTGCGCGCCACGGGCGCGAAGTCACGCAGGGTCTGGTACGGATTCTTGGGGTAGATGGCCGGGTTGATGGTCATCGTGCCGGTGTTGGCCATCAGCAGCGTGTAGCCGTCGGCATCACTTTTGGCGACGAAGTCCGCGCCCACGGTCCCGCCCGCGCCCGCCTTGTAGTCCACGATGATGGGCTGGCCCAGCAGCTGGCCCAGGCGGTCAGCCAAAAGGCGCGCATGCGCGTCCAGCGGCCCGCCGGCCGGGAAGCCGACGATGATCTTGATGGGCTTGTTGGGGAAGGTGGTCTGGGCGGCGGCAGGCAGGGTCAGCGCGGCAGCCGTCAACAACAGCCAGGCGCGGCGGCAGGTAGAGCGAAAGGCGCGGGTCATCCAGCGTCCCCGGGCTTGTAGAGCAGGTCGTGTGTCTCGGGGTGGCGGCGCATGTAGGACGCCACGTAGGTGCAGGTCGGCCGCACGCTCAGGCCTTCGGCGCGTGCCCAGTCCAGGGTGGCCTGCACCAGTTCGGCGGCCACACCCTTGCCTTGCAACTGCCAGGGCACTTCGGTGTGGTGGATGGTCATCACCTTGTCGTTCAGCCGGTAGTTGCACAGAGCCAGCTTGCCGCCGGGCGCGGCTTCAAAGCGCAGCTGTTCGGGGCGGTGGCTCACGTTGATGGTCATATCCAGGATTGTGGCCCCGGCGCGCCCCGCAGGTGGGTGTGCAGCGTGCATCCGCCGCAAGTTTGGGTTTACAGTGGGTTTCACTCTTTCACGGCGCTGGCCCGCTCGGTGCCCGCCACACGGTCACGGAAGCCATTCGTGGAAAAAGCCTGGTTCCTGGAAGGCGTGGCCTCTGACGGGTCCCGCGTGACGCACCCGTTGCTCAACCTGCCCTTCCGGGTGGGCCGCGACCCCGCCAACGACTTGGCCGTGGACGCCCGCGGCCTGTCTCGCCAGCACGCGGAGTTCATGGCCGGCCCGACCGGTGAATTGGTGCTGCGCGACCTGGACAGCACCAACGGCACCTATGTGAACCGCGAACGCATCCAGCTGTCGCGCGTTGTGTCGGAAAACGACGTGCTGCACTTCGGCAACGCCGAATACCGCCTGGGTGTTGAAACCGCCACACACATGGCCATGGCGCCGGACGATGGCGAACGCACGCTGATCGTGCCCGCCGGCAAGGCGCTGTCACAGCACTTCGTGCGCCATGAAAAGGAGTTCATGGAGCTGCTGCGCGGCCAGGGCCTGACCACGGCCATGCAACCCATCGTCGACGCTCACACCGGCGCGCTGTTCGCCTACGAATTGCTGGGCCGCTGCTCGCACCCGGGCCTGCCCAATTCCCCGGCGCACCTGTTCAGCCTGGCGGCCCAGCTGGGCCGCGAGGCGGAGCTGAGCGCCGCCTTCCGTGCCCATGGCATCCACGCCGTGGCCCCACGGCTGCACGGCACCAAGCTGTTCATCAATTCGCACCCCCACGAGACCTTCGAGGACAGCTTCTTCCAGATGCTCACCACCTGGCGCGACGGGCCTGATGCGCCGCAGCTGGTGGTGGAGGTGCACGAGACCGCAGTGATGGAGGTCGCGCGCATGCGCGAACTGGCCGCGCGGCTGGAGACCATTGGCGTGCTCTTCGCGTACGACGACTTCGGCGCAGGCCAGGCGCGCCTGAACGAGCTGGGCGACGTGCCGCCGCACTTCGTCAAGTTCGACATGGGCCTGCTTCAGGGCCTGCACGAGGCCAGCGACCGCAAGCAGAAGATGGTGCGCGACCTGGTCAAGCTGGTCCTGGACCTGGGCTCGGTGCCGCTGGCAGAGGGTATCGAGCTGGAGGAAGAAGCCGCGCTGTGCCGCCAGATGGGCTTCCAGCTGATCCAGGGCTACCTCACGGGCCGGCCGGTGCCGGTGGACCAGGTCTGACGGGGGCGAGCGCAGCGAGCTGGGGGTCCAATTTTCAGTTGCGCCACCACCTCAGCAGGGCGGCGTGCAGCTTGTCGGCGTCTATCGGCTTGGTGAGAAAGTCGTCCATGCCCGCGTTCAGCGCCTCGTCACGCTCGGTGACCAGGGCCGCGGCGGTCAACGCCACGATGGGCAAGCCCTGGCCCGCTTCCAGCTGACGCAACGCGCGTGTGGCCTCGTGTCCGCTCATTTCCGGCATCTGCACGTCCATCAGCACGGTGTGGAAGGGCTGGCCCTGTCCTGCGCTGCGCTGCACGGCTGCCAGGGCCTCGCGCCCGTCGTGCGCTTGCGTGACCTGCACGCCCCAGCTCTGCAGCATGGCCACGGCGATCAGCATGTTGACGGGGTTGTCTTCCACCATCAGCACACGCATGCCGCTCAGGCCCTGCGCCACCGGCGGCGGCACCACCGCCACCGGCCCAGCCGCAGGCGGCAGCGGCAAGCGGGCCCAGAAGCAGCTGCCCTGGCCGGGCTGGCTCAGCACGCCCACCTCGCCACCCATCAGCAGTGCCAGTTCGCGGCAGATGGACAAGCCCAGGCCCGTGCCGCCAAAGCGCCGCGTGGTGGACTGGTCGGCCTGCGTGAAGGGCTTGAACAGCTGCGCCTGCACTTCGGGCGCGATGCCGGGGCCGGTGTCCGTCACTTCGATGCGCACAGCGCCGCCCACGTCGCGGCAGGCACTGACCTGCACCGTGCCGCGGTCGGTGAACTTGAGCGCGTTGCTGAGGAAGTTGGTGACGATCTGCCGCACGCGCAACGGGTCGCCGCTGACCGCGCCAGCCAGGCCCTCGTCCAGCGACATCGTCAGGCTCAGGCCACGTGCGTAGGCCAGCGTCTGGTAGGTGTGGTCCAGCGACTTCAGCAGCGCGGCCAGGTCAAAAGAGGTGATTTCGATCTGCAGCTTGCCAGCTTCGATCTTGGACAGGTCCAGGATGTCGCTGATGATGCCGGCCAGGGACTGCGCGCCATCGGCGATCTGGTCCAGGTACTGGCGGCGCAGCTGGTCGCTGACCGT
>JANOAM010000168.1:0-1850 GCA_031411215.1 Betaproteobacteria bacterium | reverse complement strand
CCCAACGCCTCACTCTGAAGCACGCAGCGAACGCGGCTTCACGCTGATCGAAGCGGTGATGGTCATCGCCATCACTGGCGTGCTGGCCGCCGTGGTGTCGCAGTTCATCGTGCGGCCCGTGCAGGGCTACCTGGGCACGGTGGCACGCGCCGGCCTGGTGGACCAGGCGGACCTGGCACTGCGCCGCATCGGCCGCGACCTGCGCGCCGCGTTGCCCAACAGCGTGCGTGTCAACGCCAGCGGCACCGAGGTTGAATTGATCCCCAGCACCGCAGCAGCCCGCTACGCCACCGACGGCGCGGGCGCGCTGCAGTTCGGCACCGTGGACACCACGTTCAACCTGGTCGGCCCGGCGCTGACCCTGGGCACGGCGCAGGAACTGGTCTTCTACAACCTGGGCCCGGGCATCACAGGCTCCGACGCCTACGCCGCCAACAGCAGCCTGGCTGCCGCGGCCGACAGCAACCGCCGCACAGCCACCACGGCGGCCGGCTCAGTCAGCAGCCTCACCATCAGCTCCAGCGCCGGCCTGCCGGTGGGTGGCTTCGCGCCACCTTACCGCGTGACGGCCGTGTCGCAGCCGGTGACCTACCGCTGCGACACCACCGCTGGCACGCTGACGCGCTACCAGAACTATGGCTTCCAGGCCACGCAGCCAGACCCGCCCACGGGTGGCACCAGCAGCGTCGTCGCCAGCGGCGTCAACGACTGCCGCTTCAGCGTCGACGGCACGCTGGTGGCCGCGCGCGCCGCGCTGGTCACGCTGCGGCTGGGCCTGGCCACCACCACCAGCGCGGGCACCGAAACGGTCGCCATGCACCATGCTGTCTTCGTCAACAACCTGCCCTAGGCCATGCGCGCAGATGCGCTGCAGCAGCCCGCTGACGCCACGCCGCGCAGCGGGCTTCACGCTGTTGTCGCTGATCTTCGTGCTGGTGGTGCTGACGGCCCTGGGCGCGGCGCTGGCCAACATCGCCGTGCGCCAGCAGATGGGCTCTGCCGCCGAAGTGGACGCCGCGCGGTCGCTGCAGGCCGCACGCGCCGGCCTGGAATGGGGCGCCTTCCAGGTGCTGCGCAACCCCGCACCGCCTGCCGCCGCGCCGGCCTGTTTCAGCAACACCAGCTTCAGCCCCGCAGGCCTGAGCAGCTTCACGGTCACCGTGAGCTGCACACGCACACCCACCACGGGCACGGTGAGCGACGGCGTCACCGCGCTGGTCTTCTACCAACTGGTGGCCAATGCCTGCAACGCCGCGACGGCCGGTGCCTGCCCGAACACCGGCGCGGCGCCACAGGCCACCTACGCCGAGCGCCAGCTGGCATGGACGGTGCAACGGTGAAGACGCTTCTTGCCCTTGCCCGTACCGGGCTGCACGCCCTGCTGGCGGTCTTGTTGCTGGGCGTGGCCGGCTGGGCGCAGGCCGCCAGTTACACCTGGCGCGGCGACACCTATTCATGGGAAAGCACCACCACCGCCATCGCCTGGGACCGTCTGTGCACGGGCTACCAGGGCGACGACGACCAGGCCACCATCAGCTTCAGCGGTGGCTTCACCTTCACCTTTGCGGGCACCGCCTACAGCTCGGTGCGGGTGCTGGCGAACGGCGCGCTGCAGTTCGGTGCCGATACCGGTTTCATGCGCACCTACACCAACACCGCGCTGCCGGCGGGCAACTCGGCCAGCCGTTCGGGCTGCACCAGCGGGGCCACGGCGCGCACGATGCTGGTCTACTGGACCGACCTCAACCCGTCGGCCACCGGCAGCGGCGGTGTCACCTGGCAGCAGAAGGGCACGGCACCTAACCGCTATGTGGTGGTGTCCTGGAATGCGGTCTTCCAGTACAACACCA
>JANOAM010000167.1:0-2980 GCA_031411215.1 Betaproteobacteria bacterium | reverse complement strand
GGTGGAGGCGGGCAACGACCCGGTGGCCGAAGCCGGCGCTGGGTTGACCGTGCCGCCGGAGTCGGCCTCTGCGGTCGCTGCTGGCCTCTTGAAGCTGGCCGCAACGCCCGTGAACGAGCGCCACGCGATGGGTGAACGTGGCCGCGCCTTTGTGCTGGCGAACCACACCTACCCCGTGCTGGCGCAACGCTTCCTGGATGCCGTGGCATGAGCAGCGAAGAAGAACCGCGGGCCGTCGCCGAACGCTACGCCCGTCGCACAGTCGGCGACCGCTACAGCCCCTTGCACGCGGATGTCTGGCAGACGCTGCATGAGCGCCAGGCCGCGCTGCTGCGCCTGTGGGCGCAGCGCGGCGTCACCGACCTGTCCTCGCTGCGCCTGGTGGAAGTGGGCTGCGGCACCGGCGGCAACCTGCTGGAACTGCTGCGTCTGGGTTTTGCGCCCGAACACCTCACCGGTCTGGAACTACTGCCCGAGCGTCTGGCCCAGGCCCGCCGCGTGCTGCCCGCCACCGTGCACCTGCAGGAAGGCGATGCGCTGCAGGCCGGCATCGCGCCCGGCAGCCAGGACATCGTCTTCGTGTCCACGGTCTTTTCGTCCCTGCTGGACGACGGCTTCCAGCAGCGCCTGGCCAGCGAGATGTGGCGCTGGCTGCGGCCGGGCGGCGCCGTGCTCTGGTACGACTTCACCGTCAACAACCCACGCAATGCGGATGTGCGTGGTGTGCCGTTGGCGCGCGTGGCCCAGCTCTTTCCGGGCGCGCGCATCACACACCGCCGCGTCACCTTGGCGCCGCCGCTGGCCCGCTGGGTCTGTCGTCTGCACCCGGGTCTCTACAAGGCTTTCAACGCCTTGCCGTTTTTGCGCACCCACCTGCTGGCCTGGCTGGAAAAACCCACGGCGGGATAATCGACACCATGCCTTCCCAGTCCCAACCCTTCCTGCCGTTCCTTCCATTCGCCCTGCCCGAGATCGGCGACGAGGAAATCGCCGAGGTCGTCGACACGCTGAAGTCCGGCTGGGTCACCACCGGCCCCAAGGCCAAGCGCTTCGAGACCGACTTCTCGGCTTTCCTGGGTGATGCATCGCTGCACTCCATTGCGGTGAACTCCGCCACCGCTGGGCTGCACCTGGCGCTGGAAGCGCTGGGTGTGGGCCCAGGCGACGAGGTCATCACCACCACCCACACCTTCACCGCCACGGCCGAAGTCGTGCGCTACCTGGGTGCGGACGTGAAGCTGGTGGACATCGACCCGGCCACGCTGAACATCGACGTGGCTGCGGTGGAAGCGGCCATCACGCCGCGCACCAAGGTCCTGATGCCCGTGCACTACGCGGGCCTGGCGGCCGACATGCCGGCGCTGCTGGCGCTGGCCCGCAAGCACGGCCTGAAGGTGGTGGAAGACGCGGCGCACGCGCTGCCCACCACCAGCGGCGGCCAGTTGGTGGGCACGCTGGGCAGTGACATCACGGTCTTCAGCTTCTATGCCAACAAGACCATCACCACCGGCGAAGGCGGCATGCTGGTGACGCGTGACGAAGCCATCGCCCAGCGTGCCCGCGTGATGCGCCTGCATGGCATGAACCGCGACGCGTTTGACCGCTTCACGGCCAAGGTGCCCAGCTGGTACTACGAGGTCGTGGCGCCGGGCTTCAAGTACAACCTGACGGACATTGCCGCGGCGCTGGGCATCCAGCAGTTGAAGCGTGCGCGTGTCTTCCAGCAGCAGCGCGCGGCATTGGCAGCGGCCTACGACGAGGCCCTGGCGGGTCTGCCCGTCATCACGCCCCCGAAGGCACCGGCTGGTGACATGCACGCCTGGCACCTGTACGTCGTCCGCCTGGCGGATGGTGCAGGCATAGACCGCGACCGCTTCATCGAAAAGCTGTTCGAAGCCGGCATCGGCTGCAGCGTGCACTACATCCCGCTGCACCTGCACCCCTACTGGCGCGACCGCTATGGCCTCAAGCCCGAACAGTTCCCGCACAGCCAGCACGCCTACGAGCGCATGGTGAGCCTGCCGCTGTACACACGCATGACCACCGCCGATGTGTTGCGGGTGGCCGACGCCGTGCGCACCGCGCTGAAGGCCTGACCTTCACCCATGACAATCATCCATGGCCAAGCGGGCTTTTGACCTGCTGGGCGCCGTCCTGGCACTGTTGCTGCTGTCGCCGGTGATGCTGACGGTCGCACTGTGGATCAAGCTGGACAGCCCGGGCGCCGTCTTCTTCCGCCAGGAACGGGTGGGCCGCTTTGGCGTGCCCTTCCGCATCCACAAGTTCCGCACCATGCGCGAAGGCGCGGGCGGCCTGCCGTTGACGGTGGGTGACGACGCACGCATCACCCGCGCCGGCCACTTCCTGCGCCGCACGCGGCTGGACGAACTGCCGCAGTTCATCGACGTGCTGCAGGGCACGATGAGCCTGGTGGGCCCGCGCCCTGAAGTGCCGCGCTATGTGGCGCTGTATCCCGCGGCCTTGCGTGACCGGGCGCTGGCGGTGCGGCCCGGTTTGACCGATCCCGCTTCGCTGGCCTACATCGACGAAGCCCGCCTGTTGGCCGCCGCGGCCGACCCCGAACGCGAGTACGTGGAGCGCATCCTGCCCGTCAAGCTGCAGGCCGCTGTGGACTATGCCGAGCGTGCGTCCCTGCTCAATGACCTGGCCGTGCTGGCGCGCACGGCCCGTGCGCTGTTGCGCCGCGCCCGGGGCGCACCGACATGAGAGACAGCACGAATCCCTGGGTGCGGCTGGATGTCTTCCTGGCCCGCCTGCGCCCGCACCGCGAGCCGTTGACGCTGTTGATCGACGCCGGCGTGGTGGCCCTGTGCTGGAATGCCACCTACCTGTTCCGCCTGGGCTTTGAACGCTGGCTGAGCGCGCGCCCGTCCTACGACCACTGGGTGCTGCTGGGCGTGGTGCTGGCCTACACGGCGGCCAGCATGGCCTTCAAGGTGCCACAGAGCATGTGGCGCTT
>JANOAM010000166.1:0-8075 GCA_031411215.1 Betaproteobacteria bacterium | reverse complement strand
CCGGCCACCGTCGACGTCGACTTCAACGACAACGGCCTGGACGACCACGGCGCGTACTTCCGCTTCAACTTCGGCACCCTGCTGGACGGCGAAAGCTACACGTTCAACATCTTCTACGGCGCGGCCGGCAGCGAAACCGCTGCTCTGGCAGCTGTCGGTGCCGAAAGCATCGAGCTGTATTCGTTCGGTCAGCAAGCTGGCGACCCGGTCGGCGGCAGCCCGGCGACCTACATCTTCGGCTTCAGCGGTGTCGGCGGCACGCCGATCCCGGTGCCGGAACCCGGCTCCCTGGCCCTGGTTGGTGTGGCACTGCTGGGCGTAACTGCCGCGCGCCGCCGCATCTTCGGCCGTCGCTGACCGAATCCCGCCTGCGGCCACGCGCCGCAAGCCCAGAAGCCCGGCCCTGCCGGGCTTTTTGCTTTCTGGCGCCGAATCGTTCTCCTAAGGCCCGGCATCAGGCGCCGCCGCCCCCAACTGCGCCTGCAGATCATCGTCCGCACCCGGTTCGGTGCTGGCGCGGGCCAAGGCCATCCAGGCCGTGAAGGGCAACCGCGCGGGCCGCCGTGTCGCCGGACGCAGCACCTCCAGCCCGCCACCACGGGCTTCCATCAAGCCATAGTCCTGCGGCACGTCGTCCGGGCCCGCAATGCCTTCGCGCACCACGTACCAGCACTGGCTCGCCAGTGCCGCATAGGCCAGGCCCTTGGCCGGTTTGCGCAGGTCAGACAGCAGGTCCGCCCGGCTGACCTTGATCTCATGCACCACGGGTTCAACATAGTCCTCCACCGTGGTGTGCCGGATCGAGAACACGTCCGGCATGGCCATCACCCATTGCGTGGCGCCGGCGTCGTCGACAAGCGGGGCCCGCAGGGTCAAGCCGCGCCAGACCAGCCTGCCGGCGCGCTGCATCTCGACGGCCACCCTGGCCACCAGATCCTCATGCGCCGACCGCGCGGCCTGGTTGCGCTGCCGCGCGGCGGCCAACAGCCGGATGCCGGCGTCGGTGACCCGCAGGGTCTCGCGGCCCTCACGGTCCCAGTGGCGCGTCAGCAGGCCGGCGGCCAGCAGGTCCAACTCC
This sequence comes from Betaproteobacteria bacterium, assembly GCA_031411215.1. Taxonomy (GTDB): domain Bacteria; phylum Pseudomonadota; class Gammaproteobacteria; order Burkholderiales; family Burkholderiaceae_C; genus Rubrivivax. Next base: position 6,997 of record JANOAM010000166.1, on the reverse strand, counting down.
AGCAGGTCGTGGCAAGGCCAGCCTGCCGACCGCCAAATGTCACGCAGCCGGCGCCTGTGCGCTGCGGACAGTTCCGCCACGGTCACCCCTATTCGACGACCTGCACGCCCTTCCAGAACGCGATGCGCCCCTTGATCTCGGCTGCGGCGTCTTTCGGGTCCGGGTAGTACCAGGCCGCGTCCGGGTTGGCGTCGCCGTTGACGAACAGCGTGTGGTAGCTGGCCTGGCCCTTCCAGGAACACATGGTCTTGGTGTTGCTGGGCAGCAGAAAACTCTTGTCGACCTTCTCGGCCGGGAAGTAGTGATTGCCCTCCACCACCACGGTGTCGTCGCTCTCGGCCACGACCGTGCCGTTCCAGATCGCCTTCATCCAAGTCTCCTCATGTGCAAAGGCCAGATTCAGTGGCCAGATTACCACCGTGTCTGGATTGAACGCCGCCTTCAAGTCCACGCAACCCACGGCCGCTGGCGGCTGGCTAAAGTGGCACCTATGGACACCACCGTCACCCTCCCCCGCCGTGTCGAACGGCTCGTGCAAGGCCAGGCCACCAGCGACGGCGCGGGCGTCAAGCTCACGCGCGTGCTGACGCAGAACCTGCAGCGCCGGCTGGACCCGTTCCTGATGCTGGACAACTTCGGCACCGACAACCCGGGCGATTACATCGGTGGCTTTCCCAGCCACCCGCACCGCGGCTTCGAAACCATCACCTACATGATCCAGGGCCGCATGCGCCACCGCGACAGCGTCGGCAATGTCGGTCTGCTGGAGCCCGGCAGCGTGCAGTGGATGACCGCCGGCCGCGGTGTCATCCACAGCGAAATGCCCGAGCAAAAGGACGGCGCCATGGAGGGCTTCCAGCTCTGGCTGAACCTGCCCGCACGCGACAAGATGGGCGAGCCCTGGTACCGCGATATTGGCCCGGGCGAAGTGCCCCGGTGGCAGGGGACCGGCGACAGCGCGGGCGCGCGCGCCTACGTCATTTCAGGCCACACCCATGGTGTAGCGGGCGCGGTGCAACGCGAGACGACTCAGCCGCTGTACCTGGACGTGCACTTGGAAGCTGGCGTGCGGTTCGAGCAGCCGCTGCCGGAGAAGCACAACGCATTCCTGTATGTGTACCGTGGCGAACTGAACGTGGCCGACACCCAAGTGAAGCGGCAACGCATGGCCATCCTGGCCAACACGCCGGGCAGCACCGGCGTGGTGCTGACGGCCGGGCCGGAGGGCGCACGCGCGGTGCTGATCGCCGGTGCGCCCTTGAACGAGCCCATCGCCCAGCACGGCCCCTTCGTGATGAACACGCATGAGGAGCTGATCCAGGCGGTGCAGGACTTCCAGGCCGGCCGCCTGGCCTGATCACCGATCCCGGTTCAGCTGGCCAACGGGCGCCGTGCTGCTGCCCAGCATGAACAGCGTGTACACGCCACTGGCTGACAGCGTCAAGTCGCTGGCGTTGTAGTTGAGCAGGCCGTCGGCACTGGTGACCTGCATGGCCCCCGTGGTGGTGGCATCGGCCGTGGCGTAGTCCGACGCCGTGCCGGCCGCCACGCCGCTGGCCTTGACCACCAGACCCAGCTTGAGCGTCAGCGAGCCCGTGACGCCATTGACCAGCCGCAACTTGGCCTTGCTGCCGTCACTGGGCGGGGTGTTGTCGTCAGCCACCACCGCGGCGGCAGCGGTGCCCGGTGCGCCATAAACGATCAGCGTGTAGTCGCCGCCCGCCAGCAACGTGGGCGCGCCGCCAAAGGCCACCGCTGTGCCGTTCACGGTGACCACGGGTGTCACCGTGCCCGCCGTCACCAGCGCGTAGTCGGTGAGCGCCGGCGCGATGGCGCTGTTCATCAAGGTGGTGCCGGCCACGCTGGCCGTCACGGCTGCGTTGCTGCTGACGCCCGCGGCCACGCGCACCCGCGCCTGGCCGTTGGCGCCGGCCGTCACGCCACCCCGTTGCGACAGCAGCAGCGCGTTCACCAGCAGACCGCCACGCCCAGGTGTGATGGCCAGCGTCTTCACGCCCGTGCTCTCAAAGCTGAGTCCCGACACGTCCAGCCGCAGGTCGCTTGCATTGCCGGCACCGGTGATGCGCAAACGCCAGGTGCCGCTGTTGATGGTGACGAAGCTGCCCAGCGTGCCATAGGCCGCGCCGGTCTGCAGTGGGGCCGCCTGGACCAGCGCATCGGTGGCGCCGGTCAGGTAGACGTCCAGTGAGCCGGATTCGCTGGCGGTGTTGATCACGCGAATCAGGGTCTTGCCACTGCCGGGGCTGGACTGGCTGTCCTCCAGCAACTGCGTGGCCAGTGCGCCCGCCCTGCCGTAAGCCAGCAGCGTGTAGTACGTATCCTTGCCCAGCGACGCGCTGCGCGTGGCCAGGATGGTGGCCGAGCTGGGGCTGGAGATGTCCAGGTCCTGCGTGCCGCGGCTGGCGTCGGCATAGTCCGCGCTGCTGCCCGCCGCCACACCGCTGGCGATGGTGCTGCCGTCGATGACCAGCGCCAGCGAGCTGTAGCCGCTGCTGGCATTGACCAGGCGCACATGCGCCTTGGTGCGGTCGGTGCCCCCACCGCAGGCCGCCAAGCCCAGCGTCAGGGTCAACGACAAAGCCAGTGTCAAACAGGCGCGCAAGCTCAGCATCGGTGGGTCTTTTAGTGGAGAGTCGGGTCCGCGATCATGCCTGCGGCTTCGTCAAGCGATGTGTCCACTTCGTAGCAGGGCCTCGCCTGCAACATCATTTCGAACGTCAGCCAGTCCGCCAGCGGCAGCTGGGCCAGCGCGCGGCTGTCGGCCTCACCCACCTGCAGACCCTGCTGCAGGTCGTGGCTGGAGTCGAACCAACCGCAGCCCAGCGGGCGGTCTTCTTCGTCGCAGGGCAGGCTGCTCTCATCGTGGTGCGGCGCCGCGTGGCGAACGCCCGCCTTGCGCCAATGCAGAAGTTGCAGCAGATGGTTCCAGCTGGGGGTGAACATGCGGGGCTCCTCGGGACATGCCGTTGTGGAGTCACCATGTTCGATTTGAGCGCCGCAAGCCACCATCGCCACGCGGCGGGGGCCGGTGGGGGTGCCTGGGCTGGGGCACCCGCCCGGGGGCCCCGGGTGGGGGACCTGGAACCTGTGTGCCCGCCGTCAGCCGAACGGTCGCACGCCTATCCACGCACCGTGCGCCCAGAACGCAAATCCGGCCCACAGCAGCACGCCCAGGACCACCGTGATCACCGTCGGAACAGCCCGGCCGGCGGGGTAGACCACCTGTCCGGCGCGGTCGCGCTGGCGCGCGGCGCGGAAGTTCAGCACCGCCCACAGCAAGAAGGCGCCAAACAGCACCACATGCGCCAGCATGCCGTTGGCCAGCAGGTGGGCCAGGGCCCATGTCTTCACGCCCAGCACCATGGGGTGGTGCAGCTTGGCCTTGATGGCGTTGCCCGGCACATAGGCGCCCGCCAGCATCACAAAGGCCAGCAGCGTGAGCAGCGACGCCAAGTGGCGCATGCCCACCGGCGGCACCCACAGCAGCACGGGCTGCTGCCGCGCCTGGCCAAAGCCCCAGATGATCAAGCCGAAGCCCAGCACCGACACCACGGAGTACAGGCCCTTGTAGGCGTTCTCGCCCAGGCGTGCCCGGGTCGTCGTGCGCCAACCCTCGGCAAACACGCGCACGGAATGCGCGCCCAGAAACAGCACCAGACCCAGGATCAACCACACCATGCGATGCACTCCTTGATGGCCGTCCTCTGACGGCGATGCCGCGACATTGTGGCGGCGAGTGGCCACAAGCGGCCGCTATCCTCGACGCCATGAGCACTGCCACCGAGCCGACGCCCCAGCGCTCACCACGCCTGTTCTGGGATGACTTCCCCGCCGGCCACGTCATGGAATTCGGCGGCATGCCGGTCAGCCGCGAAGCCGTGCTGGCCTTTGCGCAGCAGTTCGACCCGCAACCGTTCCACCTGGACGACGAAGCCGCCGAGGCTTCGCTCTTTGGTGGCCTGAGCGCCAGCGGCTGGCACACCTGCGCCATGGCCATGCGCATGATGTGCGACGCCTACCTGCTGGACTCTGCCAGTCTGGGCTCACCCGGCATCGACGCGCTGCGCTGGCTGAAACCGGTGTTCCCCGGTGACACACTGCACGTGCGCATGGAGGTGAAACAGGCCCGGCCCATGAACAGCCGCCCCGGCGTCGGCCTGATCCAGTCGGCATGGACCGTGAGCAACCAGCACGGCGAACCCGTACTGACCATGGAAGGCTGGGGCATGTTCCGCCGCCGGCCCGCGCCCTGAGCCATGCGCCACTTCGACGCGGCCCAGGTCGCTGCTGCGCTGCCTTTCGACCTGCTGGTGCCCGCCTTGCGCGAGGCCTTCGTGCGCGGCTGCGAGGTGCCGGCCCGTCACCCGCACGCCGTGGGCCCCGCCGGCACCGCGCTGCTGATGCCAGCCTGGCGCGAAGGCGGCTTCCTGGGCGTGAAGACCGTGACCATCTTTCCCGGCAACGGCGCGCTGGGGCTGCCCGGTGTGCACGCCATCTACGCCTTGTTCTCCGCCACCACGGGCGTGCCGCTGGCGGTGATGGACGGCAGCGAGCTCACGTCTCGCCGCACCGCCGCAGCATCCGCACTGGCGGCCAGCTTCCTGGCCCGTGCTGACGCCAGCCGGCTGACGCTGGTGGGCGCCGGCCGCGTCGCGTCGCTGATGCCCGCGGCCTTGCGAAGCGTGCGGCCAGTCCTGCAGCAGGTCCAGATCTGGAACCGCAGCGCTGATGCCGCCCAGCGCCTGGCGCAATCGCTCTGCGGCCAGGGCTTCAAGGCCACCGCCACCACTGACTTGCAAGCGGCCGTCCGGCAAGCCGACATCGTCAGCTGCGCCACCATGGCCACACGGGCCCTGGTGCAAGGCGACTGGCTCACTCCGGGCGCCCACCTGGACTTGATCGGCAGCTTCACACCTACCATGCGCGAAGCCGATGGCCGCGCCTTCGCACGCAGCGATGTCTGGGTCGACACCGAGGAAGCACTGGCCAAGTCCGGCGACCTGCTGCAGGCCGTGGCCGAGGGCAACTTCGACCCCACCACGCTGCAGGGCACGCTGGCCTCACTGTGCCGGGGCGACGCAGCCGGGCGCCACGGCGACAGCGACATCACCCTGTTCAAGTCCGTCGGCACGGCACTGGAAGACCTGGCTGCGGCCGAACAAGTCTGGGCCACCGCCGATAATCCCGCCCATCCCTGAGCCCCAAGAAGCTGACGCCCATGTTCAAGTACGTCGTGTTGCCCCTGGTGGTGATCGCTCTGCTGGTGGCCGCTTGGCTCACCGCGGCCTGGAAGTGGAGCTACTCCACGGGCGAACGTGCCGGCTGGGTGCAGAAACTGTCCAACAAGGGTTGGCTTTGCAAGACCTGGGAAGGTGAACTGGCGCTGGTGTCGCTGCCGGGCTCCACGGCAGAAAAGTTCAATTTCACCATCCATGACGAAACCGTCGCGCAAGAGATCGCCAAAGTCATCGGCAAGCGCGTGGCCCTGCACTACGAAGAGAAGGTGGGGCTGCCCACCAGCTGCTTCGGCGAGACGCGCTACTTCGTGACCGGCGTGACGCTGAGCGACGAGATCCCCATCGGACCGGGTGTGATCGTCAACACGCCTACCGCTCCTTCGTCAGCTGCTTCACGCTGAAGCGCCCCCTCGGTCGAGGGGCGCCCCGGGAGAACCCTAATCCGGTGGGACCGGGTGATGAACAACAGTTCCTTACTCATCCACACGGTTCTCCGGGGGTCACCATGAAGTACAGCTTCAGCGCGATGGCGCGCTCGCTCGCATCGCTGCTTCTCATAGCGGCCAGCACGATGGCTACTGCGGCGCCGTCCGGCGCCATCTTCACGACGCTGTCTGACGGCTCCAGGGTCAACGCCAACATCTTCTCCGCCAAATGCGACGGCCTGGGCGTCTACCTGGACGGCGGCCCCGGCCCCAATGCGCCCGAGACGGCCGCCGGTCTGCCCGATGGCGACTACTACTACCAGGTCACGGACCCCAGCGGCAAGACGCTGCTGAGCACGGACGCGCAGAGTTATCGCCGCTTCACGGTGGTCGGCGGCCTGATCACCGCCCGCGTGGCGCCAGCTGCCGCAGGCGACCACCAGACCGGCCTGGATGTCGACCACGGCGCGGTCACCATCGAACTCTGTCCGTTCCTGGACACGCCCAACAACGGCGGCGAGTACAAGGTCTGGGTCACCCCGGTCGGCGACTTTGCCGGCAACGCAGCCCTGGTCGACAACGGCTACAACCCCGGCTATTTCCACGGGTTCATTCCGGCAGCGTCGAAGACCGACAACTTCAAGGTCAAGGCGCGCAGGTCGATCTGCCTGACGATCCAGAAGTTCGAGGACATCAACGGCAATGGCCGCAGGGACTCGACTGACAAGGACCTGATCTGGCCGGTGCACGTCTATGACGCCGCAGGCATCGAGATCCAGGGCCGCATCTGGGCCGGCATCCCGGGCGGCAAGGAGCCGCTGTTGAAGGTCTGCGCGCTGCCACCGGGCGACTACACCGTGGTGGAAGAAGCCACCTGGGACAGCCGCTACCCGTACTACGCCGTCACCGCCAACATCCTGGACAACAAGTACTTGCCGTCGCCGTCCAGGACCGTGGTCGTCAGGATGGGCACCAGCGACCGCACGTTGGTCTTCGGCAACCACTGGACCGGCCCCTGACACGGAACCGCCCACATTGACCGTGGAGCACCGCCCATGACCCCCGTTTCCAGCGCCCGGTGGCGCGTGACCCTGGCCGCCGTGGCGGCGGCGGCCTGTCCCTGGCTGGCCCATGCCGACACGGGACCCTGCGCCACCAACATCGGGGGCCCGTTGCCGGACCTCATCGTCAATGCGGTCAAGCTTGCGCAGTACCTCCAGGTCACGGAGGAGAAGTTCACCGCCCAGTCCTGCGCCGTGCAGGAGGGTTTTGTGTCAGGGCCGGGCTGGAAGACCCTGCTGCGCTTCACCACCA
>JANOAM010000165.1:0-1949 GCA_031411215.1 Betaproteobacteria bacterium | reverse complement strand
GCCATGCTCACATGGTCTTCCTGGTTGGCGCTGGTGGGCAGGCTGTCGACACTGGCCGGGTGGGCCAGTGACTTGTTTTCGCTGGCCAACGCCGCCGCCGTGACGTGGGCGATCATGAAACCGCTGTTGAGGCCCGCGTTGGGCGTCAGGAAAGGCGGCAGGCGCGACACGCCGCTGTCGATCAGCATCGCAATTCGGCGTTCCGCGATGGCGCCCACCTCTGCGATGGCGCAGGCCATCGCATCCGCAGCCAGGGCCACGGGCTCGGCGTGGAAGTTGCCGCCCGAAATCATCATCCCGTCTTCAGCGAACACCAGCGGGTTGTCCGTCACCGCATTGGCTTCCCGCAGCAGCACCAGCGCCGCGTGGCGCAGCTGGTCCAGACAGGCGCCGACGACCTGTGGCTGGCAGCGCAGGCAGTACGGGTCCTGCACACGGTCATCGCCTTCCACGTGGCTTTGGCGGATGGCGCTGCCGGCCAGCAGGCTGCGGTAGTACTGTGCCACGTCGATCTGCCCCGGCTGGCCACGCAGGGCGTGGATGCGCGGGTCGAAGGGGCCGTCGCTGCCGCGAGCTGCGTCCACCGTCAGCGCACCGATGACCAGCGCACTTTCCAGCACGGGCTCAAAAGCAAACAGGCCGTGCAGCGCCAGCGCGGTGCTGGTCTGCGTGCCGTTGATCAGCGCCAGGCCTTCCTTGGCGGCCAGTTGCAGCGGCTTGATGTGCTTGGACTGCAGGCCTTCGGCCGCCGGCTGGCGCGTGCCGTCTTCGCGCAGGAAGAAACCTTCACCCATCAGCGCAAGCGTCATGTGCGCCAGCGGTGCCAGGTCGCCGCTGGCACCGACGCTACCTTGGCTGGGCACGAAAGGCACCAAGCCGGCGTTGTGCACAGCCAGCAGCGTGTCGATGACGACAGGCCGCACGCCACTGTAGCCCCGCGCCAGGCTTGCTGCCTTCAGCGCAAGCATCAAGCGCAGCACGGGCGCGGCCAGCGGTTCGCCCACTCCCACGCTGTGGCTGCGGATCAGGTTCCACTGCAAGGTGGCCAGGTCTTCCGCGCTGATGCGCGTGCTGGCCAGCTTGCCGAAGCCGGTGTTGACACCGTAGACCGGTGCATTACCGGCAGCAGCCGCCTGCACCACGGCCGCACTGGCCTGGATGCCCGGCAGCGCGGCCGGGTCCATCATCAGCGGTTGCCAACCGCTGTGGATCGCTTGAAGCTCGTCCAGCGTCAGTTGTCCAGGGCGCAGCAACATCAGCGGTTCACTTCGCGGTTGATCATCGGCAGATTGAGACCTTGTTCCTGTGCGCACTGCACAGCGATGTCATAGCCCGCATCGGCATGGCGCATGACGCCGGTGGCCGGGTCGTTCCACAACACTCGTTCGACGCGCTTGGCGGCTTCGTCCGTGCCGTCACACACCACCACCACGCCGCTGTGCTGGCTGTAGCCCATGCCCACGCCGCCGCCATGGTGCAGGCTGACCCAGGTGGCACCACCGGCGGTGTTCAGCAGCGCGTTCAGCAGCGGCCAGTCGCTCACCGCATCGCTGCCGTCCTTCATGCTTTCGGTCTCGCGGTTGGGTGACGCAACCGAGCCGCTGTCCAGGTGGTCACGGCCGATGACGATGGGCGCCTTCAACTCGCCGCTCTTCACCATCTCGTTGAAGGCCAGGCCGGCGCGGTGGCGCTCGCCCAGGCCAATCCAGCAGATGCGCGCCGGCAGGCCCTGGAAGGCGATGCGCTCAGCGGCCATGTCCAGCCAGCGGTGCAGGTGCGCGTCTTCCGGGAACAACTCCTTCATCTTCGCGTCGGTCTTGCGGATGTCTTCCGGGTCACCGCTCAGCGCGACCCAGCGGAACGGGCCCTTGCCGCGGCAGAACAGCGGGCGCACATAGGCAGGTACGAAGCCGGGGAAGGCAAAGGCGTTCTTGACGCCCACATCAAAA
>JANOAM010000164.1:0-1946 GCA_031411215.1 Betaproteobacteria bacterium | reverse complement strand
ACCAACACCAGCGCCAATGGAACGGTCGACACATAACCGACTTGCTTGAACCCCAGCGCCCCCACCACGCCGCCCACAAAGAAGGACAGTGCCAGCCGCGTCAACGTGCCCAGGTGCGCTTTGTTGAACTGCCCGCCGCGGGCCAGCAGCCGGCCCAATTCGATGCCGATGTCGGTGACCACGCCTGTGATGTGGGTGGTTCGGATCACGGCGCCAGACAGCTTGGTGATGACGGCGTTTTGCAGACCCATGATGAAACACAGCAGCATCACCGTCACCGGCACAAAGAGACCGTGCACCTCCGCCAGCCGTGCACCCAGCACGCCGAAACCGAGCAACAGCAAGGCTTCGAGCAGGAGAGGAAATGCATATTCGCTGTTCAATTGCCGCTGGCGCGCTGCGTTCACCATGACGGTGGAGCACACCGCCCCGGCGAGAAAGCTCAACAGCCCTCCTGCACCAACCAGGACCCCGTCATAGGCGCCCAGCGCCAGGTTGTCGGCCATGGCCGACACAATGCCGGTCATGTGTGAGGTGTATTGCTGAACAGCCAGGAAGCCGCCCGCATTGATGGCGCCCGCAACAAAAGCCAGGCCGAAGCCCAATTGCCGATCGGCCTTGGCCGTTCTTCGCCGCCCTGTCAGGCGGCGGGCGAATTCGATGGGCATGCTGCGCGGTCACCGGCCCGGACATCGGCGCGGTCATCAGCCCGGACCTCGGTGCCTGCCCGCCCGGCCAGCATGTCTTCGATGTGGTCGAGCGGGCCGATGACGGCCCGTTTGCCGGTGGCCTTGACGAACTTGACAGCCGCTTCAACCTTGGGCGCCATCGACCCGGACGCAAAGCTGAACTGGGCCAATTCCTGTGGTGTCGTCTGGCTCAACCGGCGCTGGTCGGGCTGCCCCCAGTTCACGTACACCGCGTCCACATCGGTGGCAATGATCAGACAGTCGGCTTGCAGGCCGGTGGCGATCAAGGCCGTGCACAGGTCCTTGTCGATCACGGCCTCCACGCCTTCCATGCCCTGGCCATCAGCCCTGCGCATGACGGGAATGCCACCGCCACCACCGGCGATGACCAGCGCGCCTTGCGCCAACAGGCACCGAATGGCGTCCATCACCAGCACCTGCACAGGTTGGGGTGACGCCACCAGGCGGCGCACGCCTGCGCTGTTGCTGGGCCCGATGGGTTTGGTAGGTGTCTTGAATGCGCTGTCCAGGCGGTCCACCTCGACACGCGTCAGAAGCGTCACCACCCGGCGTGTGGGCGGCAACAGGTTGGCAATTTCCTGCTCCAGCACATAGCCCAGCATGCCGGCCACTTCGGCGTCCAGCATGTCCAGCGGCTCGCTCTCGGCACCCGGGTGCTGCGTCGCATAGGCGGCGGACTGCAGTGCCAGCAAACCCACCTGCGGGCCGCTGCCGTGGGTCAACACGATCTGGTGGGCAGGCTGCCCGCCCTCTTGCTGGCCGGCGATCTTGGCCAGTTGCGCCGCGGCCATGCGCACGTTCTCCAGCAGGTTGGCCGCGCTGGGTGCCTGCGACGCGCGCAACAAGGCATTGCCGCCAATCGCGACGACGAGCTTCATGCGCGCTTCATGAAAGCGTGGCCACCAACACCGCCTTGATGGTGTGCAGGCGGTTCTCGGCCTGCGTGAACACGACAGAGGCTTCAGACTCGAACACTTCGTCGGTGACTTCAATCTCGGACAGGCCGTACTTCTGATGCACCTGGCGGCCGACTTCGGTTCCCAGGTTGTGGAAGGCCGGCAGGCAATGCATGAAACGCGTGCGTGGCTTGCCGGTGACCGCCGCGGGCAGCGCCGTCACAACCGGGGCCACGGCAGCAGGCGTGCCCGGGACAGGGGCACGGGAAGGCTCGGCGACGGAACTCATGCGGCCACCGTAGGCCCTGCACCTGAGCGGGTCTGTGCGTCAGCGAACCCA
>JANOAM010000163.1:0-23188 GCA_031411215.1 Betaproteobacteria bacterium | reverse complement strand
GTCAATGAACTCCTTCAGCGTCTTGGCCGGCACGTCGTTGTTGACGGCCACCATCAGCGGCACGGACCCGATGTAGCCCACTGGCGCGAAGGCCGTGTCCTGGTCGTAGGGCAACTTCTTCATCAGGTACTTCAGCGCCGCATTGGTGCTGTTGGTGCCGACCATGATGGTGTAGCCGTCCGGTGCCGCCTTGGCCACAATGTCCGCACCCAGCATGCCGTTGGCGCCGGGCTTGTTGTCGATGACGATGGGTTGGCCCAGCAGCGCGGACATCTTCTCTGCGAAGGCGCGGCCGATCTGGTCCGTGGCGCTGCCGGCCGCGAAGGGCACGACAGCGCGTATGGGCTTGTTGGGGTACGGCTGGGCCTGCGCGGCACCGCCGCAGAGCAGGGCGGTGGTGAGCAGGGCGGCGCGGCGGGTGAGTGCGTTCAAGGGGCTGTCTCCAAGGGGATTGTTCTGAGCTGACGCTGGATTGTCAGCGAGCTGGTTGGGCGGGGATCTCGATGTCCAGGATGGCCGCACTGAGTGTCTTGCCATGTGCGTCCAGCGCGAGCGAGCGCGTCACGCCGCCACCCAGCGCGTCGTCCATCACGAAGTGCACGGCGCCCAGGTGCGGCAGGGTGTAGCGCTGCACCGCGCCTTTCACGGTGCCGGCGTAGTGCGCCTGCACGCGCTGGACCGTCAGCAGTTGTTCCAGCACGGCGTAGTGCGCCAGGTCGCGTGCGATGACACTGAGCGTGGCGCGGTTGCCCTTGTCGCCGGAGCGTGCGATGGCGATGTCCTGCAGTCTCATTTCACAGCTCCATCAGGTGCACAGCGGGCGCTGTGGCTTCACGCGGGACCAGCGCTGACGCGGCAGCCACCACCTCGCGCACGGACTGCGTGACACCACCGCCGGCAGCCGGGCCGTTGAGGTACAGCGCTTCCACTTCCTGGCCCACACGTTCGGCCTGCGCACGTGTGCTGCAGCGCAGGGCCAGACGCACACGGACCTCGTAGGGCTCGCGGTCACGGCCGAGCTGATCGCCGTGCATGGCGTTGACGCCGATGAGTTCGGCGCGGTGCTCCAGCGTGTCCCAGCCCAGGTGCTTCAGGCGGTGTTCCAGCAACTGCGCGGCCAAACGCCCACGTGCCACGGCGCCCGGGCCGGCGTAGGAGATCTGGCCTTCGCCAATGAAGCCATCGCGGTAACCCAGCGTGGCCTTCAGCTGCGCCGGGCGCGGTGTGCCGCTGGCACCGTGCACCTGCACACGGCTGGGGCCGGTTTCCTGCAGCTGCACACGCGAGAAGTCGGCCACGACGTCGGGCTGCAGGTAGCGGCTGGGGTCTTCGATCTCGTACAGCAGCTGCGCCGTGCACGTCAGCCGGTCGACACGGCCGCCCGTGCCCGCGAGCTTGGTGATGGTGGCGGTGCCGTCGGATTGCACCTCGGCCAATGGGAAGCCCAGGTTGTGCAGGTCTGGCACGTCGAAGTGGCCAGGGTCGGCGATATAGCCGCCGCTGACCTGCGCCGCGCATTCCAGCAGGTGGCCGACCAGGACGCCCTGGCCCAGCTGCGGCCAGTCGTCGGCACGCCAGCCGAAGTGGTGCATCAAGGGCGCCAGGAACAGCGCCGGGTCCGCCACGCGGCCGGTGATCAGGACCTGCGGCTCGCTGGCCAAGGCCGGCAGCAGCGCGTCGGCGCCGAGATAGGCGTTTGCGGAGATGAGGCGGTCGCCCAGGTCGGATGCGCGTGCGGACGAGTCCATCAAGGCCACGTCGTGGGCCCGGACCCAGGGCAGCACGTCGTCCCCCGTCACCACGGCCACCTTCAGCCGTGGCAGACCCAGTTCACGCGCCACCGTCAGCACAGCCGCTCCGGCGGCCAGCGGGTTGGCGGCGCCCATGTTGCTGATGACGGTGAAGCCTTGCGCCACGCAGGCCGGCAGCACGGCGTGCATGCGTTCTTCCAGCAGCGGGTCATAACCATGGTCCGGTTCACGCAGGCGGCGCAGCTGGGCCAAGGCGATCGTGCGTTCGGCCAGGCATTCAAAGACCAGTGTGTTCAGCTGGCCGTGTTCGGCCAGGGCTTGCGCGGGGTCGATGCGGTCACCGGCGTAACCTGCGCCTGCACCTATGCGGTAGGGGCTCATGGCGTTGAGGATAAGCGGCGGCCACAAAAAAAGGCCCCGCACATGCGCGCGGGGCCCTTGCCTTGTGAGGCTTGGCGGGATCAGGCCAGGTCGAAGCGGTCCAGGTTCATCACCTTGGTCCAGGCGGCCACGAAGTGCTGCACAAAGGTCTGCTGCGCGTCACTGCTGGCATAGACCTCGGCCAGCGCCCGCAGCTGGGAATTCGATCCGAAGACCAGGTCCACGACCGTGCCCGTCCACTTGAGTTCGCCCGTGGTCGCGTCGGAACCGTCCAGCACGCCTTCAGCACCGGTCGACTTCTTCCACCGGGTGTTCATGTCCAGCAGATGGACAAAGAAGTCGTTGCTCAACGTGCCGGGCCGCTGCGTGAACACGCCGTGCCTGGACGGGCCAGCCTCCAGGACCCGCAGGCCTGCGACCAGCACCGTCATCTCCGGCGCCGTCAGCGTCATCAATTGCGCCTTGTCCACCAGCAGTTCAGCCACTGCGGCCTCGTGGCCCTGGCTGACGTGGTTTCGGAAGCCGTCGGCTGCGGGTTCCAGCACGGCGAAGGATTCAACATCGGTCTGCGCTTGCGACGCGTCCATGCGGCCGGGTGAGAAGGGCACGGTCACGTCGAAGCCACCCTTCTTTGCCGCGGCCTCGATGGCGGCGCTGCCGCCCAGCACGATCAGGTCGGCCAGCGAGACTTGCTTGCCACCAGTCTGCGCGCCGTTGAAGTCCTTCTGCACGCCTTCCAGCGTCTGCAGCACCTGGGCCAGTTCCGCCGGCTGGTTGACAGCCCAGTCCTTCTGTGGCGCCAGGCGGATGCGTGCGCCGTTGGCACCACCGCGCCTGTCACTGCCGCGGAAGGTCGATGCAGAGGCCCAGGCAGTGCTCACCAACTGCGAGATGGACAAGCCAGACGCCAGCACCTTGGACTTCAGCGCCGCAACGTCCTGTTCATTGATCAACGGGTGGTCCACCGCAGGAATCGGGTCCTGCCAGATCAGTTCTTCCTTGGGCACCAGCGGCCCCAGGTAACGCGCGATCGGGCCCATGTCGCGGTGTGTCAGTTTGAACCAGGCACGCGCGAAGGCGTCGGCGAACTCCTTGGGGTTCTGCATGAAGTGACGCGAGATCTTCTCGTAGGCCGGGTCCATGCGCAGCGCCATGTCGGCCGTGGACATCATGGGCGCATGCCGCTTGTTCGGGTCATGGGCGTCGACCACGGTGGTCGCCGCGGCCGGGTCCGTGGGCGTCCACTGGTGGGCGCCGGCGGGGCTCTTGGTCAGCACCCATTCATAGCCGAACAGTGTCTCGAAGTAGCCGTTGTCCCAGGTGGTCGGGTTGGGCTTCCAGGCGCCTTCCAGGCCGCTGGTGATGGTGTGCGCACCCTTGCCTTGCCCCAAGCTGTTCTTCCAGCCCAGACCTTGTTCTTCGATGCCGGCGCCTTCGGGCTCCGGGCCCACGTACTGGCCCGGGTCGCCCGCACCGTGTGTCTTGCCGAAGGTGTGCCCGCCAGCGACCAGCGCCACGGTCTCTTCGTCGTTCATGGCCATGCGGGCAAAGGTCTCGCGGATGTCCCGTGCCGACGCCACCGGGTCGGGCTTGCCGTTAGGCCCTTCCGGGTTCACGTAGATCAGGCCCATTTGCACGGCGGCCAGCGGGTTGGCCAACTCACGGTCTCCGCTGTAGCGCTCGTCGCCCATCCACTTGGCCTCCGGGCCCCAGTTGACGTCTTCCTGCGGTTCCCAGATGTCTTCACGGCCGCCGGCAAAACCGAAGGTCTGCAAGCCCATGGAGTCCAGCGCGACATTGCCGGTCAGCACGATCAGGTCGGCCCACGAAATCTTGCGGCCGTACTTCTGCTTGATGGGCCACAGCAGCCGCCGCGCCTTGTCCAGGTTGCCGTTGTCCGGCCAGCTGTTCAGCGGCGCAAAGCGTTGCGCACCCGATCCCGCACCGCCACGGCCGTCAGCCACGCGGTAGGTGCCCGCGCTGTGCCAGGCCATGCGGATGAAGAAGGGCCCGTAGTGGCCGTAGTCCGCGGGCCACCAGTCCTGCGAATCCGTCATCAGCGCATGCAGGTCCTTGATGACGGCATCCAGGTCCAGAGTCTTGAAGGCGTCGGCGTAGTTGAAGTCCGCGCCCATGGGGTCGGACTTGGCCGAGTGCTGGTGCAGGATCCTCAGGTTCAGCTGGTTGGGCCACCAGGCTGCGTTGCTCGGGCCACCCGCCACGGTGGGTTTGCGGGCGCCGCCCGAGAACGGGCACTTTGCTTCGTCTGACAAGGTTTGCTCCTTTGGGTGTTGGCAGTGAACTGAGCAGGCAGTCTAGGGATCGGCTCCCGTTCGATCCAAGAGTTTCCCCTGATCGCAGCGATAGTGCGGTCCGGCCACTGCCGGACACCGAGTACAACCAAGTGCCGTCAATCCCCGCACCGGTGCGGGGTTGAACAGCCACTACCAACAACAGGAGGAGCCCCATGAGTCTGAAGACCAGGTACTTTGACGAGAGCGGCGCTGCACGCAGGTTCCTCATGCTCCGAGACGCAGTGTTGGCGCTTGTAGCGCTGGTGCTGCTGATGATGTTCTGGCCGCTGCGCACCGTGCCCACCGGCTCGCGCGGCGTCATCACGATAGGCGGTGCCATCAAGGGCATTGAGGGCGAGGGCTTCACGCTCATTGCGCCATGGCAGCGGCTGGACATCTTCAACATCCGCGCCGAGCAGGCCGACGTGAAGGACGCAGACGGTGCCACCAGCGACACGCAGCCCGTGAAGACCAGTCTGACCGTGCGCTACAGCATCAGCCCCGACAAGGTGGCCGAGGTCTTCGAGAAGTACAGCCACGACGGCAATCTGAATTCCTACATCCAGACCGCCACGCTGGAAACGTTCAAGGCCGTGACAGCGCGCTACACCGCACCCGACCTGATCGCCAAGCGCCCGGCAGTGTCGGCCGACATTGCGTCATCGCTGCGTTCCAAGGTGGCCCTGTACGGTGCGCAGATCATCAACATCGACATGACGAACTTCTCCTTCAGCGCGAGCTACATGGCGGCCATCAACGACAAGGTGACGCAGGAGCAGTTGCGCCTGGGCGCCGAGAACAAGCTGAAGACCGTAGAGGCCGAGCAGAAACAAAAAGTGGCCGTGGCAGAAGCCGAAGCCGCTGCCGCGCGCGCCACGGCCGACGGCGCGGCCTACGCCCAATTGAAGGTCGCCACGGCCCAAGCCGACGCGCTGCGCGTGCAGAACGCGGCGCTGGCGCAGAACAAGGACGTGCTGGAGCTTCGGCGCATTGAAGTGGCGATGAAGCAGGCCGAAGCTGCGCTGAAGTGGAACGGCGTGCTGCCGACTTCCATCTACGCCGGGGCGCCGCTGCCGTTCATCAATGCGGGCGTGCCGACCAAGTAGTTGGGGCGATGGACAAGCAGGGCAGCATGGCGGTGGGCTACAGCGCCAGCAGCGGGACCGTGAATCCGAGCATCCGGTACACCGGGCGCCTGGTGACCGATGAAAGGCCAGCGGATCCTTCAACTTACCGGTCAGCCAGGTCTGAAAGCGAGCTGGCCCATCGGCTTGTCGCTGATGGACATGGCCTGGGGTACCTGCCTCAACGCGGTCGCAGCAGTCGATGGCAAGGCACAGATGGATTGGGCGGCGCCCTTGGAAGTGCTGTTGACGACGAACAGACTGACGCCCTCGCCGGCGGTTCGATCAGGCGGCCAGCTTTCGGCACGCGGCCGCACAGTTGATGCAAGCCTCGGTGCAGCGCTTGCAGTGATCCATGTCGTGTGCACCACATTCCTTTGCGCACCAGTCGCAAATGTCCGCGCATAACTTGCAAAGCTGTTTGGCAAATGGGCTGTTGCGCGCGGTCGCGTCGGCGCACAGGCGGCAGATCGCTGCGCATTCAATACAACATGCCGGGCAGGCATTGACGCTTTCGTTGCCAACCATGTGCGAAAAGCAATTGCCGCACGCAGTGGCGCAGACGTTGCAGATGTCGATGCAGTTTTGGGCGTTTTGATCCAGGTGATGACTCATGAAGAAGCTCCTTGATCCAGTGGGTTGATTGAGAGCCACGGTCAATGCCGGAGGACCATCAGCCACATCATCGTCAAGATCGAATAACTCATCAGTGCGTTGGCGCACAGCGATGGCTCACGGCAGGTTCAACCAGAGCTCGTTGCGGCGCAGGAACCAGGGCGTGCGTGGGCCGTTGTCGCCAGCAACCTGTTCGAGGGCGACGCTGACAACAGCCACTCGGTCTGCCCAGGGCCGAGCGACCGGTCTTCAACACGCCGACCTCAACATCCCGACCCTTCAGCGACGTCCGTGGCAGAAGGGTGCGCGTCCTACAGGTGCGCAGCGAAGGGCGGAACACACTGACGAGTCATTCGAAGGACTTGAGCCATGTTCCAACCGCACACCTTTCGCACCGTCCGAAGGCCCCTGGCCCTGATTGCGGGCGCCTTTGCGCTCGCCTTCGCGGCCACACCCGCGCTGGCCAGGAAGCAGGCGCCCTCTGAGGCAGCTGCCGCGCTGCAAGCCGTCGACATCGATTCAGTCAACAGTGCCAATGACACACCGCTGCTGAAGATCGGAAGCCGCGGACCTGCGGTGGTGCGCGCGCAGATCCTGCTGGATCGCGCGTGGTTTTCAAGCGGCGAGATCGACGGGCGCTTCGCGTCCAACCTGCAAAGAATCGTCAAGGCCTACCAGCTCTCGCGCGGGCTTAAAGCTACGGGCAGTGTCACGCCGGAAACTTGGCAAGCTCTTCGTGAGGCGGGCGGTGCGGTACTGACCCGCTACACGATCACCGATAAGGATGCCGCTGGACCGTTTTACAAGGTTCCCACCGACCCCGAAGCCCGTCGCCAGCTCAAGGCCATGCCCTACGAGTCGCTCGAAGAAGCCATGGCCGAGCGCTTCCACACCAACCTGGCGTACCTGAAGAAGATCAATCCGCGCAACCGCATCGCGGCGGGCAGTGAAATCGTGGTGCCGAACGTCGTGGGTGCAAAGCCACCGGCGAACGCCGCCTCGATCGAAATCGACAAGTCTGCGCGGGTGCTCTATGTACTCGACGCGGGCAAGCGTTCGCTGGCTGCGTTCCCAATCAGCATCGGCAGCGAAAGGAGCGATCCGCTGCCGATCGGGGTCATGTCGATCAAAAACGAGGTGAAGAACCCGAGCTTCACGTTCGATCCCGTCCTGCTGAAGAACCAGCCTAACAACGCGCGGAAGATGGAACTGCCGCCGGGTCCCAACAATCCGATCGGCAACATATGGCTCGGCCTGTCCAAGGCGCATTGGGGGATTCACGGCACCGCAGTCCCGTCCAATGTCGGGCACTCGGAAACCAATGGCTGCATCCACCTGACCAACTGGGACGCCGAGCGAGTTTCGATGCTGGCCAAGGCTGGTTTCAAGGTCGAAGTCCGGCCGTGAAGCGCAGCCACTGTGTGCTGGCTGCGCTGCTTGCGGTCGCGCTGAGCGCTTTCGCGGCGCCGACCGACCAGGCCGACATCGCGAGACTGCGCCTGCGCGCACTTCTGATCCCGGTGCCGTCTGTAGAGGCCTCGGATTTGCAGGACACCTACCTGCAAGCGCGCGGCGGCGGCGTGCGTGCGCACGAGGCGCTGGATATTCCCGCAAGCCGCGGTACGCCAGTGCTGGCCGTGGAAGACGGGCACATTGCCAAGTTGTTCCTGAGCAAACCCGGCGGGCGCACGATCTACCACTTTGACGACGCGCTTGAGTTCTCCTACTACTACGCGCACCTCGATGGCTATGCGGATGGGTTGCGGGAAGGGATGCGGGTGCGCAAGGGGCAGGTGATCGGGTACGTCGGCAGCACCGGAAATGCCATGCCCGAGTCGCCGCACCTGCACTTCGCGATCTTCCGGCTGGGGTCAGAGCGCCAGTGGTGGCGTGGAACCCCCATAAACCCGTTCAGCGTTTGGGACGTCCGTCGGCCCTGACGCCGACCACATGGATACGCTGCAGTCATTGCAAGTGCTGGGGTTTGAACTTCCTAGCCCGGCCTACATCTTCGGCGCCCTCATCCGCGAGATCGGTCGCTGGTTTGTGAAACAGCGTGCACCAGCGAACAGATGAGTCCAGCGCCCGCCGCTATCTTTGGAAGCATTGGCCCATTTACGGTTGAACGCACTGCCGCAGTGTGGCCAACAGCCTGCAGGCGCCTTCTTGAAGCGACGTGCGCAGGCGTGTGTCACAGCACTTCAACAGCGATGGCCCCCGTGCTTTCCTTGCAAACTGCGCCCAGCCACTTGGCTTCGTACGATCACGCGATGGACTGCATGGCAGGCTTTTATGAGGGTGAAGCGCAGGCCTTGGCCGCGGCGCAGCAACTGAGGAATCAGTGCGATCTGCAGGCGAACCGGGGCTTGGTTCTGGGTCCTGCTAACGCTTCCTGGCTTCTCTTCACGCGCGAAATTCGGTCGCTGGGCTTGGGGCGGCATCTGGAAAGCCGATCCTGGCTTTCAGATGTGCCGATGATGGCCTTGCTCGGTGGCATGACCTTCGGGTTGATCTTTGCAATCGGAGTGTTCGTGGCTGATGTGCAGGATGTCCGCCAGGCCATCTTGTTGCTGTTGACGGGGCCCGCATTCGGGGCTGCCGCTGGCTGGGCGGTCTCCGGGTTGACCGCTGGCGCCTCACAGTACCGGCGATTCAATCGCGATGTCCGCGTCCAGCTTGCCGCCGGACACTGGGCGGTGCTGGCCCACCACGTGCCTGGGCCGCAGCAGGCGGGGGCGGCTCAACTGCTGCGCGAGCGCAGCATTGGCTGGTGCGCCGTGGCTGCGCCTTGGCGACTATTGTGAGGTCGCGACGGTCAGGCTTTGCGGCCGATTCACGTCACTGCGCATGTCCGTGTGCAGCAGGTCTATTAGCGACGGGCGGTTCAGACCGCTACCTTCGAAGTTGACGGTCACGCGCTGGCCGGTATGCCCGACGACCAGGAAGTGCAGACCGCCTGCCGCAGGCGGCGGTCGAACAGACTGAACAGGCGCTCGTAGTGACGCTCGGCGGCCGACCGGTCGTAGATGCCTGCGCGCAGCGGGAATACGAAGCCATGCTCCACCTTCGGGTACCACTCGATGCGGTGCGGCGTGTCCGCCGCCTCCAGGGCCGCCTGCAGCGCCGCGATGTCGGCCGGCGGCGCCCACTTGTCGATCTCGGCGCAGGCGAAGTAGCTCTCGCAGCGCACCTGGGCGGCGATGCGGTGCGGCGAGTCGGGCGCCGCGGTGGCCATGTTGGCGCCGTGGATGGAGGCGATGCAGCGCAGCCGGTCGGGGAAGGCCGCCGCCGCCCACATCACGAAGGGCCCGCTCATGCAGTAGCCCACCGCACCGATGCGCGTGGCATCGGCCGCAGGCAGCGCGTCCACATAGGCCATCAGGGCGCGCGTGTCGGTCTCGGTGGTCTCGCGGCCCAGTGAGTGCATGAGCGTGAACATATGGGCCATCGCGGCCTCCGTGCGCTCCTTCAGCCAGAAGTCGCGCTCACGCCGGTAGTACAGGTTGGGCAGCACCACGCAATAGCCCACCGCGGCGATGCGGCGGACCATGTCGTGCAGCTCTTCGCGCTTGCCGGGGGCATCCATGTAGAACAGCACGACCGGGTGCGGGCCGCCCTCATCGGGGTGGACGACAAAGCTGTTCATCGCGCCGTCGGCGGTGGGGATGTCGAGGTGGTGTTCGATCATGGGCGGACTCCGTGGTGGGGCGACGTGGAGTCAGACCGGCATGCGGGCGGCGGCGGCGCAGTCCAGAGCGCCCTCGCCGCGGGCGATGCCGGCGTCGATGCGCTCGGCACCCGCCAGCGCGGCGGCCGGGTCGTCGAAGGCCACCGCGCCCAGGACCACCAGGGCCCGGGCCTTGACCGGGCTGCGGTTCCAGACGTTCACGGTATGGCCGTTGGCCAGAAGCTGGTGCACGAAGCCCGTGCCCATCAGGCCGGTGCCGAAGAAGGTGATCTGCATGAAGGTGTCCCGTGCATGTCAGATTGCCCCGCACGATACAAGCACTGAGCGGGATCGGGTCATGCGTGGTTGACAGTTGAGACTGCCATGTCGGGACCGGACGCTACACAGAGTCTGAAACGCACTGCGCCCGAGTGAGACCGGCAACCTCACCGTGCCCAGACCACTTGATCTGGCCGCCAGCCCCGCTCATGGGGCTTGGGCGGCCAGGATGCGTTGGCACAAGCCGTCGGCCCAGGCCGCGTAGCCCTCGGAACTCGGGTGGATCCCGTCCGCCGCCAAGCCCGCTGTGATCGTTGTCTCCGGATGCCAGTGCATGGTGCGCCCGACCTGTTCGATCAGCTGTTCAGCCAGGCTCTGGTTCATCTGCCTTGCCCACCGGCCCATGAACCAGCGCAGCGGTTGCGGCAGTGCCAGGCATGCATGCATGGGCGGGACGGCGCTGTGCACCAGCAAGGCCGGCGCGAAGCGCAGGTCGATGAGTTCGGCCAGACGGGTCTGCCACTGGGCCCACCTCCGCGGCGCGCACAGACCGGTGGCGTCATTGGCACCCATCGACAGCACAACCACATCGAGTCGCGCGCACGGTGCGTCTTGCAGCAGCTTGAGCAGCCCAGGCGAGTCCAATCCGTTGACCGCCAGCACGCTCCACTCCACCGTGTGGTGCTGGCTCAGGCGCCTCACCAGCTGACCGCATAGCGCCTGGTCCTGTGTCGGGGCACCCACTCCCGCGGCACCTGAATCGCCAGCCACCAGCAGGCGGACGAGGGAGCCGCGGCCGGTGGTGCCGGCGCGGCAGCCCGGCGGCTCGGGCATGAGCGGCGTCACGCGCCGCACATGCCGCGCCTGCAGCCAAAGCAGTGGCCAGAGCAGCCACAGCAACGGCAGACGCTGCCAACGGGCATCCATCAATGCGCGAGCCCGTCAGCCTCGACCTTCACCGGTCTGGGTTCGTCGCAGCCGCTCGCGCGGTCAGCGACGCGATGGATACGGCCTGGTGCTCGCATCGTTGAGCCTCGTGATTCGGTTGTCGATGCGCTTCGTCTGCCGCTGGCGCTTCTGCACGCTGCGGGCTCGGATCCAAGCGCCGTGGTGGACACACCATAGGGGAAAGCTGCGGCCCGGTCAGTGCGTCGTCGAACGTATCGCGGTGCGCCACCTTTCAACGCCCACGATGATCGGCACCGCACGGACGATGCGGTAGACCGGGCTCACGATGCGGACTCAACCTTGCACGAGCCTCCAACAATGGGATCTTCCGACGATTCGATGGTCAAGAAGCCGGTTGGGCCGCACGCCGTGTCGGCAAACAACCCATGTACTTTCCTGCGTGCGCTGGTGGCGACGGGAAGGCTGTCCGATGGCTGCGAACCGCTGGCGAAGGTGGCGGCCGGCAGGACACAGGCGGTATGTCGATCGAACGCTGATGATCGGCGAGTGGCCGGTCTCGCTGAAGGTCATGGGCAAGGAAGGCTCGGGCGGCAGGTATCTGGGTCTTCAAGACGTCATCGACCTCTTCAAGAAGCGCAGCTTCCCGGAACGCATGAACCAGCGTCTGCGGGCCGGAAGGTAGGCGCAATGTTCCAACAGCACTGCAACTTGCCGCAAACCGGATCGACTCGCAACGGCGTTCTGACTCCGTGCAACTTGTCGGCTGAGCCGTGAAGGCTTCACGTCTGCGGCCGGTGTTCCTGTCAGCGCAGTGTTGGGCAGGCTCGTTGTTCATAGAGTCGGCCACCAGTCGCGTGCTCTTCAGACCAGCGGCCGGCCGCCGATAACCGCCACAGGATGAAAGCAAACGTGCACCGAAAACCAACCGCTCGTGATGCAGCCTGCCGCACTGGCCTCGTGGCCTTGCTGTTGGCCTGGGCGGGCATGGTCTGCGCCGAGACGGCGCCTGAGATCAACTGGCACGCGCAGCACATGGTTGTCGTTGACGAGGCCAGCGGCGCGGTGCTGCTGTCCAAGAGCGAGCAGCAATCGGTGCCGATGGCGTCGCTGACCAAGCTGATGACAGCCATGGTCGTGCTGGATGCCGGCCAGGACCTCGATGAACCGTTGAGCATCGACGTGGCCGACCTGGACATGCTGAAGCACACCCGAGGCGGCGTGCCAGTCGGCGCCTCCCTCTCGCGAGCCAAGATGCTGGAACTGGCGCTGCTCGCATCCGACAACCACGCGGCTTCGAGCCTGGCACGCCACTACCCGGGCGGCATGTCCGCCTTTCTCGAGGCCGTCCAGGTCAAGGGCGCCGCGCTCGGCTTGAGCAACACCCGCGTCGTGGAACCCACAGGACTGTCGCCTGAGAACCGTTCGAGCGCCAACGATCTCGTGTCCGTCGTCCGTGCAGCTTCCGAGTACCCGGCAATCGCGACGGCCACCACGCAAGTCCGCGGCCAGGCCATCGTCAAAGGCAGGACGTACCTGGCCACGAACACCAACCGCCTTGTCGGCCGTCCAGGCTGGGACATTCTGTTGTCAAAGACCGGCTTTACCAATGAGGCCGGCCGCTGCCTGGTCATGCGCCTGCGCACCGCCGGCAAGACCGTGCTGCTGGTGCTGCTCAACGCCAGCGCCGGCGTCGGCCGCACGCTTGACGCAACAAACATCGCGCGCTGGTTGTCGGGGCAAGCGCCTGTGCAGGCACTTGCCCGTGCCACTGTGGCGCGCGGCAAACATGTCGTCCGGGCCGGCCAGCGCGGCCAGCGCGTGGATAGGCTGGCTTGAGTCGACGGCGTCAGGCCGGACGATCCTCTCTTGGATGAGCCGGCTTGTTGGTCGGCAGCACTTGGTCCGCCGCAGGTCCGACAGCGCCGCAAGGAAAGCAACTGCACTTCCCGTCAGGGACCTGATCGAGTGGGGCCTTGGCGGTGACAGGTAGCCCGTCATCAGTGAGACCTTCATCGACCAGCGATTGCACGCCGGCGGAGGTTTCATCGGGTGATCTTCCTCTGGACGGCTAGGGCCCAAGTGGGCGAAAGCTGCAGCGGCAGCTTGGCCCTGTTCCTCGGTCCTCCAGCGCAAAGTATTCAAGCTGCGCGTGCACCGCTGCTGGAGGGCACGGGTTGGCGTGAACTGTGAGGCTATGTAATGGCCGATCCGCCGTCGTCATCGGGCACAGCCTTGAAGGCGTTGACCGACTACAAGAGAAGGCGGCGTTCGCCGATGGCACAGCCGAGATGGCAGATCGACACTCACTTGGCCCGCGCCTGTACCAACTTGAGCACATGGCCACAGGACTTCGCTGGCTGGTCATCCGCGTTCCTTTGGTCGCGCCGGCGTGACCTCAACTGTTTGGTTCTCAGCTCAACGGACAAGACTTCCCATGACCGACACTCGAAAGACGACGACTGAAGCTCACTCCTTGACTTCGGTTGCCCCCCAGCGCGGGTCCCGATGGATCGCGCTGGTCGCAGCCTGCGCGGCTGCCTGGTCCTTGAGTGCTTGCGGCGGCGGCGGCTACGTCGACTCCGCCGGCAACTTCAATATCGGTGTCACCATCGCTGGCCAATTCGTCAGCTACACGCCGGTCGCCTCAGGCGGTTCGCTGAATCTGGCCGTCCATGCTGGCCAGTCGGTGACCTTGGATGCGGGCGAGCCCGCAGTTTGGACCATGTACGTCGGAGGGGCAGCCGTCAGCGGCGGTGCCCAGGTGTACTACGCGGGCGCCAACATCACGGCCACCACCTTGAGCCGGTCCAGTGTCGCGGTGGACACCTTTGCAGTTTTCCGGCTGCCGGCATCGATTCCGATCACACTGGTGGCCACGTCCACCTACGATTCAGCCCAGGTGGCGACGGTCAATCTCCTGATCACGAATTAGCCGCGAGCCCTTGGCGCCGGCCTCATTGCCGACGGATGGCCCGGCCCGTTGCGTCGGGTGTTGCCTGCCCTGTACGCCGCGACATCAGGAACCTGACGTTCGCTGGCTATGCCCGGTCTGCGAAGGTCAGCTTTGTGGCGCGACTGCGCACTGTTAGTCCCGGCCATCGACCGACGGTGGTGACGGGCAACTTGTTGGAGTCTCCTCAGCTGGCGCAGGCTCGCAGTCAGCGGCCCGCTGGAAAGCCAAACGCAGAGTTGCCCTTGCTGATCAGCCGCCCTTGGCCGGCTCGTCCAGCACCAGCTTGCCATTGACCACCGGGATCTGCTTGCCCGGGTTGTAGGACATGCGCACCTTGTCTTCCTTGCCTTCGTAGCGGTAGGTGACGTCGTAGCCCACGAGCTTTTCGCTGCGCACGTTGACGGTCTTGCAGCGCCTCTCGGTGGCGCTGTTCGTGTCGCGCTGCTGCATGCCCTTCTGCACCTGGTTGCCGGCATAGGCACCGCCGGCCGCGCCGATCACGGTGGCCACCTTCTGGCCCGAGCCACCACCGATCTGGCTGCCCAGCAAGCCACCAGCCACGCCGCCCAGCACTGTGCCCGCGATGCGCTTTTCGTCCTGCACGGGGGCTTGGCGCTGCACCACCACCTCCTCGCACTTTTCCTGTGGCGTGCTCACGGTCTGCATGGCTTCCTTGACGGCCAGCACCTCGGCCTGCTTCGGCTGCGTCAGGCTCTTGTAGCCCGTCACACCGCCGGCGGTCAGCACCACCATCCCGATGCCACCCACCGCCAAACCCTTGATCATCGACTTGTCCATGCTGTGTTCCTTGTTTCGTGTAATTCGGGTCTTTGCCACGAGCGAGCTTCGATCGCATCACGCCGCCGCTGCGCAGCAGAACCCAGCCACCACTATGGCTTCTACCGGCCACCGCACGCATGGGATGCAGGCGCAAGGCTCTGTAGGACAAGCTGCCGTGTCGCAGCGCGCTTCGACCTTGACGGGGCTCAGGCGTCGGAAGCCCCCTGCAGCCAGCCTGCCCGAGCTGGTGGCGCGTGATCGCCCAGTGCACCGCCTGCAACACCGGCGTTACCAACTTGGGCAGTGCAGCAGCGGGCGGAGGGGAATCGGTAACGACACTACCCACTGGCGCACGGGCACATGAGGGAAGACGTGGTCCACCAAGTGCGAAGCGGTCTGCGCGATCCGCAGGGCTCCGCACGACGGGCAAAGCCGCGCCGCTTGTAGCTGAAGGCGACCAGCTTGTCGTGGCCGCAGTCGCCGCAGCGCAGGGACAAGAAGCCGTGGGCAAGCACGCCGCATTCGAGGAAGGCGTCGAACTCGCCTTTGATGAACTGCGGCAGGTCGGCCCCGGTAGCCATCTCTGTCTTGGCGATGAAGGCAGCGGCGTGCTGCTGCACCAGGCGGTACAGCATGGTCTGCTCCGGGCGGTGGCGCTCGCAGTGGACCGGGGCGCCATCCGGCGCCCGCTGGGGTTGCCGGCCGATGGCTTGCACGAATGGCTCCCGAAGTGGTGAGCCCGCAAGGTCTCAAGCCGGGCGTCGTGCCTCAGTCGCACTTTGTGCCGCCTGCCTGCCAATGTGGGCCCTCGGCGCCGGTCCCGCGAACGGGTGCCGGTGTGCGGGTCTGACCGGCAGCTTCGGGGAGTCGAGTTCAGAGCCGCGAATGGCACTGATGGGTCGCTATGCAAAGCTATCCATAGTGACCCACAAGAGTCACACGGCGATCCAGATTAGCGGCCGAGAAGCAGACATTGCGAGGACAGTTCACTCGCAGATCTGCCGGGCGGCCGGGCCTTGACGGTCATTGACCGGCGCGTGTTGGAGCAAGGTGAGGCCTCTCGGGCCTGGCAAACAGCAGATGCAGCCTTCGCAGGTCAGGCTGCGATCGTGAACGGGCCGCTGCGCTCGCGCCGGAAGAGGAACAGGGCCAGGCCGCAAGCCGGCCCCAGGCACAAGTTGGCGCTCAGGCACCACAGCAGTTGGCGCCAGCCGAGTGCGCTCGCCTCCATGACCATGAACACCGCCACGACAGCCGTCGCCAGCCACAGCGCCGGGCTGGCCAGCACCACCAGCGGGCCCGGCCAGATCATCAGCGCGCCCAACCAGAGCACGCCGGTGGCGATGGCCAGCGCCAGGTAGAGCATCGCGCGGACGCTCCGCTGCGGCTGCGCCGCAACGGGCAACGCCACCTTGACGGCCTCCTGGGCCGCCGCGATTGGGGCTTCAGCCTTGGCATCGTCCGTCACCTGCGGCTGTGCTTGGCCCGCGAAGCAGCCGCGCAAGAAGTGGCCGATGCGCAAGGTGGCCGCTCGAGCCTGGGGCAGGAAATCCAACGCCGGAAAGACATGCGGCATGCCGTGCCACACCAGCAGTTGCGCGTTCGGCGCGCGGTGGAACACGCGCACCGAGTCATCCAGCAGCAACTCGGTACTGCCCACCACCAGCAACAGCGGCGGCAAGCCGGCGAAGTCGCCAAACACGGGCGAGACATGCGGGTGCGTACGCAGGCTGCGCTTGGACAGGTATACCGGCACCAACGACTCCATCGTGTCGGCGCTGAACATGTCGTCCACGCCGTCGTTACGGCGGATGGAGTCGCTGCTGAACGTGAGGTCGGCCACCGGAGACAGCGCCACCGCGCCGGCAGGCAAGGGCAGCGCCTCGTCACGCAGGCGCAGCAGCAGCGCCAGCGTCAGGTTGCCTCCGGCCGAGTCGCCCGCCACGACGATGTGGTCGGGCGCAAAGCCCCGCTCCAGCAGCCAACGATAGGCAGCCACGCAGTCGTCCAACGCGGCGGGATAGCGGTGCTCCGGCGAGAGCCGGTAGCTCAGCATCAGGCCGCGCGCTTGGGCCTCGGCGCAGATGCGCGCCAGCAGCGCGCCGTGCAGCAGCGGCGTTTCGGCGATGAAAGCACCGCCGTGCAGGTAGAGCACGACGCGGTCCTTGTGCGCGTCCTTGACATCGATCCAGGTTGCCGGCGCGCTGCCGGCGGTGACGCGCTCGGTGCGCGCATCGCCTTTGCGCCCCAGCGCGTCCACGCGCCTGGCTGCATTGCGCAGAAGCACGGGGTCGGACACCAGCTTCATCTGCATGCGCATCAGGCGCAGCGCCGGCTTGAGCATGGTGCGGCCCACGGTGTCGAGAAGAAAGCCCATCGGTGCCGTGTCCGGTTGGTGGAGAGTCGTTTGAAAGTGCCATTCTCCGGGCCCAGGGGTGGCCACGCCCTGCATTCGACGTCCTGCTCGAAGAGATGGTCGAGCAAGCTCCCCGGTCCGAGCGGATCGAAGGGAGGCAGGCGATGCAAACGCCTGAGGACGTGCAGGCGATGCTCAAGCTGGCGTCGCTGGGCTGGGGCGCCAAGCGCATCAGCCGCGAACTGGGTTGCTGCCGCAACACCGTGCGCAGTTATTTGCGCCAAGGCGGCTGGCAGTCCTGCCAGTCGCCTCGGCGCCCATGTCACCTGAAGATGATGTAAAGCACCACCAGCACAATAGCGGGTACACCGAGCACCCAGCCCACCAAATATTTTCCCATGGTCGTCACCTGAAGTTGTGTGCAACCAGACTAGTGCCGAAGCAGCAGTGCGTCGCGAGGCGCAGGCCTCTAATGTGCGTAAGACGATGCGCCGCCATGCCGCCATGCCGCCATGCCGCGATGCCGCGATGCCGCAAGGCGGCGGTGTTCGCCAGCGTACGGACGCAGCGGATGCGCGGCCGCACGATCGCGGCTGAAATCCATTTCGTGCAGGGCTAGCGCCTGTTGCAGGATGCAATACATCGTTCTTGGCGTCATCGCACCCAACGGTTCCAACCAAGCGATCGCGGGTCAGGATACCTACCTCACCAGCACCTTGTCTGACTGGTTTGCTTGGGACGACGAACAGCCGGTTCACGCCTCGAGATTCCCCACAGCCGAACTTGCTTTGGCCGCTGCCCATACCTGCCGCGGTCCGATCTTTCGGTTGCCTGATCCTGCCAGCTTAAACGTCATCAAATTGGACGAGTGAAGGCAGTCGGCGCAGTTGCTCTCCGATAGTGGCAGTTCGTCAGGGTTCTCTCATGGCCCGGACTGCCATTCGCCGAACCCGCCGACTGATGTCGTTGTGCAACCTGCCACTCATGCCATAGGGTTGCTGCCGGCGCAGGTTGCAGTGCCGACGGAGGTATCTGTGTATGCCCGCCTCTGCGTGCCACGTCCTGGTGACTACGTTGCCGATTCTTTCGGCGCGAGGTTGACCCGACGGAATGCCAGGAAGCTGTCCGTCGCCACCGTCAGCCCGATGGCCGCGAAGAGACCCTCGACTTGACGCCCAACAGCAGACACCCAGACTCGCAGGTGAGCACGGCGCACGTCGATCGATAAGTACAAGACAGAGCGGCGCACCACACTGGCGCCGGACCCAGCAACGGTCCACCAGAGCAGGAAGGGTCAGGCAGAGCGAGCCAGGATCGTCGCGCCTGAGGACCCAGCTACACCGGCAAGTCCTTGCTCGGGTCGATCAGCACCTTGGCGCCGGTCGAACGCTGGCCGTAGATCGCAATGGCCTCGGGCGTCAAGGCCTCGGCCAGCGACACGGTGCGCGTGTAGTGGCTGGCGAAGGTGGTCTTCAATTCGGAAGCGACGCGCTCGCGCAACTTTTGCGCGGCGGCTGGACCGATCTTCTGCAGGAAGGGGAACAGCAGCCACCCGCCCATGCCCCAGGCCATGCCGAAGCTGCGGTTGAACTCGGTCGGCGCCGGGTCCAACATGCCGTAAAGGTAGACCTGCTTGTGCAAGGCCGATCCGTAGCGGCTGTACTCTTTGGCACTGCGGTTGATCGCGGCCTCCATGCACGTCAGGATCTGGCCAGCCAACTTGCCGCCGCCGATGGCATCGAAGGCGATGGTGGCGCCGGTCTCGGCCAGCGCGTCGGTCAGCTCGGCCATGAAGTCAGGCGAGGCGATGCTGCAAACATGCTTGGCACCCTGTTCGCGCAATATTGCTGCTTGCTCGGGCTTGCGCACGATGTTCACCAGTCCGATGCCGTCCTTCAGGCAGATTCGGTTGAGCATCTGCCCCAGGTTCGACGCGGCGGCGGTGTGCACCAGCGCCTTGTGACCCTCGCGCTTCATGGTCTCGACCATGCCCAGCGCGGTCAGGGGGTTGACGAAACATGAAGCCCCTTCGGCCGGGGTCGTGCCAGGCGGCAGCAGCAGGCACTGTTCGGCCTTGATGCTGCGATGCTGCGCGTACATCGCGCCGCCGATTAGCGCCACCGTCTTGCCGAGCAGCGCCTGCGCCGCGGCAGAACTACCAGCCTTGATCACCACGCCAGCGCCTTCGTTGCCCACTGGCATCGACTCGTCGACGCGGCCGGCCATGGCCTTCATCAGCTTTTCTGGCACTCGTGCGTTCAACACCGGGCGTGCCGGCGCGCCCGTCACTTTGGCCGTGCTCATGTCAGCCGCGCCAAACAGCAGGCCGAGGTCCGAGGGGTTGATGGGCGTGGCCTCGATGCGGACCAGAACCTCGTCGGCCGCTGGCTCGGGCATCGGTACTTCTCGCAACGAGACTTCGAGTTCGCCGTTGGCGCGAATCAAGGAACGCAGTTGCAGGCTCGTGCGGGTAGTCTCAGTGCTCATGTGGTTTCCTCGGCGGCTGTGGGCCATCGGCCAGTCTAGCCGTCCAGCAGCCGCATCGTGGCTGCGTGACCATCAGCTGTTCGTCGGTAGGGACGACCCCGGTGCCGGCACTGCCGACATTCGAGGGCGCGCAGCGCAACGCCGCCGGGCAAGCCGTGCTGAAGCTGAATAGGCCTCGCCACTGGCTACGCCAGCAGTACCGTGGATAGCAGCCGCTGGCGCATGCAGCCCTATATTCCGGGCCATGTGCACCAGGTACATCAGCCCCGAAGCCGGCGACATCGAACGCTTTTGGCACATTGGCGGCCGCAACCCTCGACGCTGGGCCCGCGACATGTTCCCGACCTATGAAGGCGCCTTCATTCGGGCTGCGCGTGGCGAGGTCGAGTACGAGCGTGAGCTGGTGGTGGGTCAGTGGTCGCTGATCCCCTGGTTCGCCAAGGAGCGAAAGCTCAAGTTCCCGACCGTCAACGCCCGTAGCGAAGAGCTGAGTGAGAAGGCCAGCTACAAGCTGCCCTGGGCCCGCGGCCAGCGCTGCATCATCCCGGCCGAGTCGTTCTTTGAACCGTGCTGGGAGACCGGCAAACACGTCCCCTGGCGATTTCGCCGCGCCGATGGCACACCCTGGGGCCTGGCCGGTCTGTGGAACACCTGGACCGACAGGGAGACAGGCGAAGTGGTTGAGAGCTACACCATGCTCACACTCAACGCCGACGCACACCCGCTGATGAACCGCATGCACCGGCCGGACCCGAAGCGGCCGCCACACATGCAGGACAAGCGCAGTGTGGTGCCCATCGAGCCCGAGGACGTGGACACTTGGCTGACCGCGCCGCTGGAGGAAGCTGTCAAGCTGGTGCGCCTGGCGCCTGCCGACAGGTTTGCTCCTGAGCCGTTGGGTCCGGTCGTCAACTCCTAGCCCGTCGACTGGCCCGACGCATGTTTGCTGGTCGGGGCGCTTCGTTTGTTGGGCTTCCGCGAGATTTTCAACGGTTCGCTGAGGACTCCTGCCCTGCGGGCGCCCCTATGTCACAGCAGGCCGCGCCCGTACTCGCTACCCTGCAAGTGAGCAGTGACGTGAGGTCGCGATGTCCCCTACCCGGTTGATCAGGTTTTCCTCGGAACAAGTCGACGCGCTGCGCCAGTTGCCGAGGCACGGCGGTGGCGGTCGTCCGATTGAGCGCGCCGTGGCCCTTGCCGTCGTGGCCGTCGCTATTGCCCTGCCGATCGTCCTCGTGCTCTCCGGCGTCCCGTCGATGGGCGTTGTGCACTGAGGCAAATCCAAACCTTGGTAGTGCCAGCCGTCTAGACGCAGGCAAGCCCCCACGGCGCCCATTCCAAGGGCTGGGCTGGCCACGGCGCCCCTTAAGTGGTCCGCAGACCGGAACGCCAGCCCGGGTTTGGCTTGTTTGAACCAAGCGGACAATCTTCATCATCCACGAACGGCTCGCGCTCCCATTGGCAGCACCCCTGCTCAGGCTGCGACCGCACAGCCGCACAGCCGCACAGCTGCACAGCCGAACACCCGGGCGCATGGCACGCCGCCGCGATGGCTCGCGTGAGCCAACGCTCAACCGTTTTTGCCAGGCCGCCCAGACCCGTTTCCGCGTTCAAATCGGCACCAACCGAAAACCGCTCACAACCCGCGCCGGTGCGCGCTTCTCGCCCTTGGGCAGACGCGCAGCTTCGGTCGTTGCCCCCAATACGACAGGTAGGCTCCAATAGGCGCACCGAAGGCGAGGCCAAGGGCCAGATAGACGACCCCGCTCAAGGGGCCCTGCGAAGAGAAGACAGTGCCGTTGATGATGCTCATTACTGGGGGATCACCACTTGGCTGCCGATGCCTACCGGCGCGCCTACACGCTACAAAGGCGAAGGGGTCAGACACTGCTGTCTGACCCCTGTTTTACCTATGGCTCCTCGACCTGGGCTCGAACCAGGGACCTACGGATTAACAGTCCGGCGCTCTACCGACTGAGCTATCGAGGAATTGAGCCCAAGAGTATAGCCCGAAACTTTTGGGCTTCAGAAGCCGGCTTGCAGTGACGCACGCCAGGTGCGTGGGCTCATTGGGTACAAGTACACATGGCCGAACTGGTAGGGCGATTCCTTCCAGGCGCGGCGGTCGGTGGCGTTGTCCAGGCCCACGCGCCAGGTCAGCGTGGTGCCGCCCAGCGTGTGGCGGTAGCGGGCGCCCAGGTCCAGGCGCGTCCAGCCGGGGATCTGCACGCTTTCGTCGTAGGGCAGCACCACGCGGTTGCTCTCTGCCACCACATTCGTCTGGAACGCCAGGCCCGCAGCCGGGCGCACTTCGCCACCCAGGCGCAGGGTGGCCTTGGGCACGTTCACAGGGCGCTGGCCGTTGATGCCGGCCTGGCTGGACCCTTTGCGTTCGGCGTCCAATAGCATGGCGCTGGCCTGGACGCTCCAGATGCCGAACTGCTGCGCCAGTGAGCCTTCCACGCCGCGGTGGCGCGCGCTGCCGTCCACCACGCGCAGGCACGTGTTGGTGCCGCCGCAGGCGCCTATGTCGGCCGTGACGCCGCGGTTGATGTCGAACAGCGTCAGCGCGGCTTCCACTTGTTCGCTGCCGTGCTTCACGCCCAGTTCGATTTGGCGGCTGGTCAGCGCCAGCGAGTCACCGGCGTTGCTGTAGCGGCTGCGGTTGGGCGCCACGTCGGTTTCCTGGCCCTTGCCCCAGCTGGCATAGAGCATGGTCTTGGGCGTCAGTTGCATGGTCATGGCCAGCCAGGGTGTGGTGGCCTGACGGCTGAAGTCGGTGGCACGCAGGCTGTTGTTGCTGTCGACACTGGTGCGCTGGGCCGCGCGGTCCATCTGCGTGTGGCGCAGGCCGGCCCACAGCTGCCACTGATCACCCAGCTTCATGGCATCGCGCATGAACAACTCAGTACTGCGTTCGTCGCGGTTGGTGTTGGCGTCGGGGAATCCGGCTGATGGCGGCGCGACCAGGGTGCCGTTGATGTTGCCGGTGCCGGCGATGTCGAAGATCTGGTCTTCGAAGCGAGCCTTGTAGCGGGTGCTCAGCACGCCGGTTTCTACTTGGTGTTCGATGGCGCCAGTGCTGACGCGGCCCGACAACTGGGCCTGCAGCGCCGTCGTCGTGCGGCGTTCGTTGTTGCTGATGAATTCCCAGTAGGTGAAGGTGCCGTCCGGTGCGTAGCGGTCGCACCAGCTGGGGCAGTCGTAGGTGTTGGGGTCGTAGACGCCGTAGGGGAAGGCGGTGCGGTCGTCGTTTTTCAGGCGCTGCTGCATGCCGTGCAGCGTGAAGCGCCAGTCGGCGTTCAGGCGCTGTTGCCATTTGAGTGATGCGGTGTCGCCGTTCATCACCACGGGCTGACGCCAGGGCTGGTCGTTGAGGTTGCGCCTGACGTCCACGCTGGATGCAGCCGGCAGGCTGTTGCCCAGCATGCTGAAGCCGGCCACGCTGGGTTGCTTCTGGCGGCTGGATTCGAACTCGGCCTGCAGCAGGGTGTCGGCACCCAGGCGCCAATCGGCGGCCAGGGCGAACAGAGACCGGTTGCCCTTGGTGTTGCGGACCACCGGGTTCAGGTGTTCGGCCGCCACATTCAGG
>JANOAM010000162.1:0-2370 GCA_031411215.1 Betaproteobacteria bacterium | reverse complement strand
GCTGTAGCGGTGATCATGGCCACCGGCGGCTCCACCAACGCGGTGCTGCACTTCCTGGCCATCGCGCACGCAGCCGATGTCGAATGGACCATCGACGATTTCGAGCGCGTGCGCCAGAAGACGCCAGTGCTGTGCGACCTGAAGCCCAGCGGCAAATACCTGGCCGTGGACCTGCACCGCGCAGGCGGCATCCCCCAGGTGATGAAGACGCTGCTGGCCGCCGGCCTGCTGCACGGCGACTGCATCACCATCACCGGCAAGACGGTGGCCGAGAACCTGGCTGACATCCCGCCGCTGCGCGCCGACCAGGACGTCATCCGCCCCCTGAGCAACCCGATGTACGACGAGGGCCACCTGGCCATCCTGAAGGGCAACCTGAGCCCGGAAGGCTGCGTGGCCAAGATCACAGGCCTCAAGAACCCCGTCATCACCGGCCCGGCGCGTGTGTTTGACGACGAACAAAGCGCGCTGGCCGCCATCATGGCGAACAAGATCGTCGCCGGGGACGTGATGGTGCTGCGCTACCTGGGCCCCAAGGGCGGCCCGGGCATGCCGGAAATGCTGGCCCCCACGGGCGCGCTCATCGGCCAGGGCCTGGGTGAGAGCGTGGGCCTGATCACGGACGGCCGCTTCTCCGGCGGCACCTGGGGCATGGTGGTCGGTCACGTGGCGCCGGAAGCCTACGCGGGCGGCCTGATCGCGCTGGTGCAGGAAGGCGACCGCATCACCATCGACGCCCACCAGCTGCTGCTGAACCTGGACGTGCCCGACGCCGAGATCGCCCGGCGCCGCGCAGCCTGGGTGCAACCCGGCCCGCGCTACACGCGCGGCGTGCTGGCGAAGTTCGCGAAAAACGCCAACAGCGCCAGCAAGGGCGCCGTGCTCGACGGCGACTGACCGCTCACAACCTCGGGTCGCGCCGGTTCATAGCTTCGCCCTCGACGGGTTTGTTGGGCGCGTCACGGCCAGCGTGGGTGGGGTCGGCCGAGACATTGACGGCCTTGGCCTTCTGCGCGCGTGAGATCACGCGCTCACGCCGCGGCGTGATGCCCAGCGACACCATCTGCTGCTCGCGCCGGTCCTGCTTGCGCTTTTCCATCTTTTCCATGACGCGGCGCTTGGTCCAGCCGGACGTGTCGGCGAACTCCCACCACAGCACGGCGACGCCGAACGGTGCAATCGCCCACCACCACGACATGCTGGCGAAGGGACCAAATTCGGTCCACTTGGCCAGCATCAACAACACTCCAATGACGACGAAGGGCATGGCACTTCTCCTACCGGCCGGGCGACAGGGCACTGTAGCGCAGGCCCTGGCCATGCCTTGCTGTTTGCGCGCCCGTCGTTACGCCTGCTCTTGCGCTATTTCTGCGCTGCCGCCCAAACGGCGTCAGTGGTGGCGCCGGCGGGCTTCTTGCTGATCACAGGGTCGCTCTTGCCCGTCATCAGCGTGGCCACGGTGCGCTCGTAGGCCTTGGCGTCCAGCTTGCCCAGGCTACCGCCGGACACCAGCTTGGCCACCTCGGCCATCATGCGCGCCTGGTGCTTCTCGGTCTGCGCGCCCGAGGCGTCGTTCTTCAAGACGATCTTCACCGCCTCGGCCTGGTTCTTCACCGCGTAGTCCCAGCCCTTGAGGGACGCCTTGACGAAACGGGCCAGCGCTTCAGCCTTCTTCGGGTCGGCCAGCGTCTTTTCCAGCGTGTAGAGGCCGTCTTCCAGCGTGGCTACGCCCTGGTCTTCATATTTGAAGACCGTCAGCGCCTCGGGCTTCATGCCGGCGTCGATGAGCTGCCAGTATTCGTTGTAGGTCATGGTGCTGATGCACGCGGCCTGCTTCTGCAGCAACGGGTCGACGTTGAAGCCTTGCTTCAACACCTTCACACCGGCCGGGCTGCCGTCGGTCTTCAGGCCCAGCTTGTCCATCCAGCTCATGAACGGGTACTCGTTGCCGAAGAACCAGACGCCCAGCGTCTTGCCCTTGAAGTCGGCCGGCGTCTTCACGCCGCTGTCGTTGCGGCAGGTCAGCTGCATGCCCGACCGCTGGAAGACCTGCGCGATGTTGACCAGCGGCACGCCCTTCTCGCGCGTGGCCAGGGCCGACGGCATCCAGTCCACCACCACGTCGGCGCCACCGCCGGCGATGACCTGGCTGGGGTTGATGTCGGGGCCACCGGCCTTGATCGTCACGTCCAGACCCACGTCCTTGTAGAAGCCCTTGTCCTTGGCCACGTAATAGCCGGCGAACTGGGCTTGCGTGACCCACTTCAGTTGCAGGGTCATCTTGTCCTGCGCCTGGGCGCCGAACGACAGTGCCAGCAGGGCAGCGGCCATAGCCACGGGCTTGATCGAGGTCTTGTTCATCGCGGTTCT